>JAOUOD010000001.1:300000-439528 GCA_029880545.1 Gammaproteobacteria bacterium
TGGTTCTGAATGCCAGCCCGGCCTGATTGGGCACATGATTCCGGATTAAACCTAAATATTAATCGACAGTTTCCGGGTATGCACCGGATTCCTTGTTCAGGGGCCGGGCCCAGGCAGTTTTTTCTGGTGCGCCGGGCTGTTGCCATGTAACAATCAGTTTCGTATTGGTATGCAGAAGGCGTCTTTCAATATAGTTAATTTGTCATGGACATCCTGACCTTATACTTGGTGCTGTTCGGTGTATTGTTTGTACAGGCAATTACACTGTACCGTGCTGCCAGTCTGAATCGTGAAGAGACCGGCATCAATGACTGGGCATTGTCGGCACTGATGTTTGGCATCAGCATGGCAATGATTGCATTGATTATTGCGTTGCCACACATCTTTGACCGGAAGATTCTGCGCGACCTGTTTGTCGGCATGAGCAACTCGGTATCCATGGCAGGTTACATACTTTTGTGGACAGGGTTACGCCGTTTTTACAAAAAGACCGTGATCAGCTATTCAGTGCTGTTGCAACTGGCACTGTTGTTCTTTCTGGTCACAAGCATGGCGACAGCCACGCCTTACGCGCCCGACTGGCGTGTCATCAGCTCCACTATCGCGATTGTCATCGTGATTGGCTTGATCGTGTCAGAACTGCTGGGCGGATCGTCTACCGGGAATCCCGCGGTACGCATGATTATCGGGGCGCTGGCAGTCCTGTTTCTCGCTATCCTTTCCAGGCCGTTGCTGATGTATGGCGGATCACTCAATTTTGTTGAAGCCAATACCCTGGCAAGCAAGATTCTGTCAGCTTCTTCGATCCTGGTCTGTATCGTGCTGACACCGTCCATAATTCTCCTGACCAATGAGCGTATCAGCGAGCGTCTTCGCGAACTGGCGATCAAGGATTCTCTGACCGGTATCCTGAATCGCCGGGCGTTTTTCGAGTACGCCGAACGTTATATAGCCGATCTGAATCGTCACGCGGTGACCATGGCCGTGTGTCTTATTGATCTCGACCATTTCAAGCAGGTCAATGACAATCATGGCCACGCAATGGGTGATCAGATATTGAGCCGGTTTGCCGACCTGGCCCGCAGCTTTATCCGCGAAACTGACCTGTTTGGCCGGTATGGTGGCGAGGAGTTTGCATTTATTTTCCGAAATAGCACCAAGGAACAGGCTGCGGAAATAATCGAGCGATTGCGGTTCGCCTGTAACCGGATTCAGCCCGGAGCCGGATCGGGCGGAATAGAATTCAGTGCCGGTTTGTGTGATGTCTCCGGGCCTGATCCGGAAGCCAGGATAGACCGATTGCTCGACCTGGCTGACCAGGCCCTGTACCAGGCAAAGCGCGACGGCCGTAACCGCGTAGTGCTGGCCGAGCCGCTGCCGGTTTCCTCGATGTCGTTAACCTGATGCCGGGCAGGATACCGGCTCCTGCAGCCTGGCCCCGTTTTTTTCTGCCTCGAATTTTTCCGGAATAAACCCGCTTCTGGCTTGTTAACAGGGTGGGCATGTGCCCGATAACTGTTATGTGGAAAAGGGAGTTTTTATGGGAACGAAATCAGGTTTGGCAATGTTGGTTGTAACGACACTTGTGGCGGGGCTGGCCACAGCCGATCATCACAAGGTAAAACCATCGCCGAACGGTATTGCTTTTCCGGCCGGGTACCAGAACTGGCAGGTGATTTCCATGTCGCATCGTACGGATAACAACACGGTGCGCGTGATTTATGGTAATGACAAGGCAATCCGGGCGGCCCGCGGTGGCAAGACCAACCCCTGGCCCGATGGCGCAGTCATTGGCAAGGTGGTCTGGAAACAAAAAGAGGCGGCCGACTGGAAAGCGGCCATTGTTCCGGACAAGTTTGTTCACGCCGAATTCATGTTCAAGGATGCCCGCAAGTACGCATCAACCGGTGGTTGGGGTTGGGCGCGCTGGAAAGGCATGGACCAGGTGCCGCATGGCGCGGACGCCAACGTTGCCCAGGAATGTGTTGCCTGTCATACGCCGGTCAAGAACAAGGACTGGGTATTTACCGAGCCGGCCATGCTGCCGATGGTTGAGAAATGACTGGTGGATCAACCGGTGGCATATGTCACCGGTTGATCGGTTAAGGCGATCATGAAGCCCATTGAGCTCCAGATATCCGACTATATTCCGCATTTGCGTCGCTATGCTCGAGTGTTGTTGCGACGTGATATAGCCGCTGCTGATGATCTTGTGCAGGACTGTGTCGAGCGCGCATTACAGCGCTCGATGTTATGGCAGCGTGGCACCAATCTTCGTGCCTGGCTTTTTACTATTATGCACAACCTTTATGTGAACCAGGTTCGTCGAGGGGTCAATGGCCCCGAGTTTGTGGCGATGGACGAGCATTACAGCGACAGCCGGCAAAGTGCCGAGAGCAGCGCGGTATTGGGCGATATTGAGCGGGCGCTGGACAGGTTGTCAGCTGATCAGCGTGAAATTATTCTGTTTGTATCCATCGAGGGCATGAAGTACCACGAGGTAGCGGGCATTCTCGATATTCCGGAAGGTACGGTTATGTCGAGACTGGCGCGGGCGCGCCAACAGCTGCGCGACAGTCTTGCAATTGACAAACTTCAGACATTGCGTCGGGTGAAATAAATGTCATATGAAACACCGGTTACCGAAGCGGATTTGCACGCCTTTATGGATGGGCAGTTAAGCGAAAGTCGGCGAGCTGTCGTCGCGTCCTGGTTAAAGGAACACCCGGACAAGCTGCGGGAACTGGCAGATTACCAGGTTATTGATCGGGAGCTGCACAAGATGCTTGATCCCATGCTTGATGAGCCGGTGCCTGCCGGTTTGCGCACCGCTCCGGGCCGACGCCTGGTTCGGCGCATTGCTGCGGTCGTGGCTTTCCTGTGTGTCGGCGGTTTTGCCGGCTGGCAGGCAAACAGCGTTTATCACGGCGGTGTCCGCATTGAACAGTTCACCGGGCTTGAGCAGCACCTGATCAAACCGGCGGCGTTTGCCCATGTTGTTTATACTGGCGAGCAGAAACACCCGGTAGAGGTGGGCGCAGACCAGGAACAACATCTTGTAAGCTGGCTGTCGAAACGGTTGCGCGCCCGCATTATGGCGCCGGATCTCAGGCGATATGGCTATGAGCTTGTCGGCGGCCGGTTGTTGCCATCAACCAACCGGATGGCTGCACAGTTTATGTACCAGGAATCCGGTGGCGAGCGTATCACGCTTTATGTGCGACGCCTGACCGGGGCACAGGCCGGAGCCATGTTCCAGTTTTCCAGCAACAATGACATCAATACATTTTACTGGATAGAGGGTGAACTGGGTTATGCGTTAAGTGGCGGACTGCCACGTGATCAGCTGATGACCCTTGCCACTGCAAGCTACCGGCAATTGCAGATGTAGATTGGCACCGGGACTATGTCCGGTCCCGGTATCCCCGCGAGCTTCGTTGAGAATCCTTGTCGGTGCTGTATCGAGCATGGCCAATACCTGGCTCCATTTGCCATGCAGTCGCTGTCCAGGCAAAACAGCATTCATTGCTTGCCAGATGAAAAATCCTGTCTATCTTCAATAGCGGGTACGATAGATATATCCGACACGGCAGCCGGATGCGGCCTGACCGAAAAAATAACCAGAAGACTGACAAGGTTCGAGGATTGGTTGTGGGTAGTACAGCAAAGTTGGCCACGCTTGTTGTCGCGAGCTGCCTGGCTATATCTGTCAATTCAGCAGTTGCCGAGCAAGGCGTAGCCGGTACGCCTTATGAAAAGGCAGACTATGCCTTGATGCGTGGCGAGTTTGATGAGGCGCGCAAGGGATTCGAGGACCTGGCGTCCAGGGGGCATATTGATGCGGCCTACCGCCTGGGCCTGATATACCAGCAGGGCATGGGAGTGCCCCTGAGTTATGAAAAAGCCCGCAACTGGTTTCGGATGGCAGCGGATGGTGGCCACAAAAAGGCGGCAACCCAGTTAAAGGTGACCGAGCGCATGGTGAAGAACTAGAACGGAAAGCTGCGCCGGAGATTGCCTGGGAAACACCCGCAGTTTTTTGTTTTCATGTGACCCGTCCTGGATTATAAACACGGTTTCCCTGCCGTGAGATTCCAGCTTGACTGCTCTCTTTTCTTCCCGGGGTCCTGAAAGTGGCGACATTTTTGACCAGATCGCCAGCGCGCTGCGTCAGGCTGGCTATATTGTCCTGAATAACGTGTTTCCCGTGACCCAACTTCAAACCATGCTGCTGGATATCAAGGCAATGGATTCCGCTGACTTTCACCAGGCAGGGGTTGGTCGGGAACGAGACCACCGGGTAAACCGTTTCGTTCGGCGGGACAGGATATTCTGGTTGCCGCAAGGGCATGGGCCGGCCGTGGCGTATCTTGACTGGATGGAACAGTTACGTCTGCGATTAAACCGGGAGCTGTTCCTGGGATTGTTTGATTACGAATGTCACTACGCCCATTATCCAAAAGGGGCTTTTTACAAGAAGCACTACGATTCGTTTCGTGGCGACTCCAACCGGCGCCTGACCACGATCCTGTATCTGAACCCGGTCTGGAATCATGATGATGGCGGTGAACTGGTAATATACTCGGACAGCGACGATATTATTGAACAACTGTTGCCAACTTTAGGCACTCTGGTGATTTTCCTCAGTGAAGAGTTTCCCCATGAGGTGTTGGTTTCAAATCGGTCCCGCTACAGTCTGACCGGCTGGTTCCGCCTTAATGGCTCGAGCAGCGTAAACCTGGATCCGCCAGCCTGATCCGGAACGGCCGTCAGTTTTCTGCGTACCCGCTTCTGACGAATTCAATGCCCGGCAACAATGCCATGCGCCAGGCAGTGGCCAGTTCTTCATCAAACTCCGGATCGCACTCACTTATGGCGCGCAGCAGGCTGTCCAGCCAGTAGTCATACAGGCGAGGGTGAACATTTAGGTTTTTCTGACCGTGACTGATGCGAATGGATGACAGCACATCACGGGCAACCTCGTCGTCAGGGTTGGCAATATAGCGAAGCATCATGCTCAAGCCATGACTTAATGCCTGGGCCTGCCGGGCAAGATGGGTTTTCTTGAAAAGTACCGGGATTAATTCATGGCGTTCCATGAATATCTTGTAGAACCTCAACAGGAAGCTGGAATTGCGCAGGCAACGATTATAGCTCTCATTAACCAGGTTAACGATATATGGGTCAGCAGGTCTCATCGCGGCTTTTCATGGTTATCGTGTTATTCGGGTTTTGTGAACCCTGATTCTTGATTTTCTGACATCAATTTAGCAGAAAAAACCCAAAAAGCCATTGGCTATCGAGTCAAAAATGCCAGGGAAAGCAAGTCATAACCGACGGAATTGCGCGGTATCGGGCAGAATTCTGAAAAATGCGGTCGGAAACACGGGTTGATTCTATCGGGGCTGGGGAGAATGTTTTTCCAGGGTCGATCGCGCACGGCGATACCATTGGCACACCGAGCAGGAGCAATGGTCAATCTTGTGGTCCCACCTGATAATCGCGGCGTGAATATAGGTATGGGCAAAATCCAGTGCCTTGACTAGGTCGTCGGTCTGGTGTTTGTCCAGCGACGCAAATTCATCATTGCGACACAGCCAGTAACATTCCGGACCTTGTGGGCAGTCAACACAGGTGTGGTCGCGCAAGTCAAAGAACCCGTTGTGCGGACAGTTCTCGACATCCAGTTCGCCATGAACCAGCTTCCGTGGCAGCTCCAGTAATTCAAGCAACTCGGTCTTCATAAAATTTATTCTGCGCCCCAGTTTCCAGGCAGTCAAGAAAGCCCGGTATAGCCAAGTAAATCAGTGGGTTTCCGGCCGGGCCCGAATTTCCCTGACAGGGCCATGATTTTGCAATTCTTTGCATGAAAAACCTGATGCCGAATTCTCTCATATTCTATTATGTTGGAATGTCTTTCGCGCTGGCGGAAATCCTGTGACCTGACGTTGATCTGCGTGACTCGTTATTTGAGATGAAACAGCTATGAGAAAAGTATTGATTGTTGATGATTCGAGAACCATGACCAGCATTCTGGCTGAGTTGATTGGCCTGAAAACTTCGCTGTCACCTGTTTCTGCCGGCAGTTTCGCCGAAGCCAGGGAGATCCTGCAAAACTCAAGGGATTTTGTGGCCGCAGTAGTGGATTATAACCTGCCCGATGCACCGGATGGGGAGTGTATAAACTATATTTCGGAAGTCGGCATTCCGGTGATAGTGCTGACAGGAAAATACGACAAGCAGACGCGTGACAAGGTGATCGCGGGCAGGGTTGTCGATTACATTGTCAAGCGACATGGCGGGAACCTCGGGTACGCGGTCAAGCTGGTGCATCGCCTGCAGATGAATCCAGGTATTAATATCCTGGTGGTAGATGATTCACAGGCATACTTGTCCTATCTGCAGGCATTGCTTGAAAATCATCGGTACCAGGTGACAACGGCCACTTCCGGTGAGGAAGCATTACAGATACTCGACAAAAATCCCGAGATCAAGTTACTGATTACAGATTTCCAGATGCCCGGGATGAATGGAATGCAGTTAATCAGCAAGATTCGCGAAACCCGGGATATGGATTCCCTGATCATTATCGGGTTGTCCGCGGTCGGCGACGGACAGTTGTCGGCGGAACTGTTAAAGAGCGGGGCCAATGATTTCCTGGCCAAGCCATTTCCGGAAGAGGAGTTCTACTGCCGGGTCAGTCAGAATATCGAGCTAATTGAGCACATAGAAAGATTGCGCGACATATCCATCAGGGATCCGCTTACCGGCCTGCATAATCGACGTTATCTCTATAGTGCCGGCGATGCGCTTTACCAGAATGCTGCACGTGGAGCGATTGGCCTGACAGCTGCCATGATTGATATCGATTTCTTCAAGAAGGTGAACGATGTTTACGGTCACCAGGCGGGTGACAAGGTCATATGCGCGGTTGCCGACACGCTGAGTAACTCGGTTCGAAAGTCTGACGTTGTCGTAAGATATGGTGGCGAGGAGTTCTGTGTCTTGTTGAGCAATATGGATCCGGCCAATGTCGGTAAATTCTTCGATTCGATTCGCGAGAGCGTAAACGCCGTGCCAGTAGATTTTGAAGGCCAGGCAATTAATGTGAGCGTGAGTATCGGTGTTTCCACGCTGCTTGGCGAGAACCTGGAGGCCATGCTGGAGCAAGCGGATCAGAATCTTTACCTGGCCAAGAGTTCCGGGCGCAACTGTGTGATGATAGACGAAACCCAGAAGCAGAATTCGGCTGCCGCCATGTGATATGATCCGGGCCACCTGGCAAGCAAGCTCGCCTTCCGGCCCGGAGTTGTGTGACCGATATCGTTAATAACAAAAACAATCTTGCGCTGACCGCATTGTTATCGGGTGCGGTATTGATCGGATTTTCACCAATACTTGTGCGACTGAGCGATACCAGTCCGCTGGCCAGCGCCTTTTTTCGCGTGTTTCTCTCGTTGCCGCTGCTATGGCTGGCAGCTCGTGTCTATGCGCCAACAAAGTCAGCCACGGAGTTCTCGCCGAGACTGTTGTTGCCCGGTATTTTTTTTGCCGGCGACCTGGCCTTGTGGCATATGTCTATCGAGCATACGCTGGTTGCCAACGCCACCCTGCTCGCCAATGCCGCTCCGGTGTTCGTTGTTTTCGGGTCCTGGCTGGTACTCAAGGAAACCATTAACCGGCAGTTCCTGGCGGGTCTTGCCATAGTTGCTACCGGCGTGTTGCTGCTCATGGGGCAGAGCATGAAGCTGGGTGTCGACAACGTGGTGGGCGATTTGCTCGGAATCGGGACAGCAGTTTTTTACGCCGGCTATATTCTGAGCATGCGTTACCTTCGAGCCTGGTACCCGACGGTGACCCTGATGTGGTGGAGCAGCCTGGTGACATCCATCTGCCTGTTTCCCCTGGCGCTTGTCGGCAGTGAGAATTTTGTTCCCGGTGGCTGGCAGGGCTGGGCCGTGCTGCTGGCACTTGCTTGGTTTGCTCATGCAGGCGGGCAGGGGCTGATAACTTTTGCGTTGGCACACCTGCCAGCGGCGTTCTCGTCAGTAACCCTGCTGGTTCAGCCTATTTTTGCCGGTTTGCTGGCATGGGTAATTTTCAGCGAGCAGCTGAACGCGGTGCAGCTGGCGGGAATGGCTATTGCCCTGGTCGGCATTTATTTCTGCAAAAGGGCCGGCTAGGCGGGCTTCTCCTGTCTGCAGCCTGGTCGGCTGGCTCGGGATTTCGTCTGCGGAGTGCGTCACTTTGCTATTGCCCGCATCACCCCCTATAATCGCTCGCCCTGACCGGTGACCTGTAGCGGTCGTCGGTACTTCCAAAACCCCAGAATATCATGGCTCATTGCTTGCAATGGCAGCCTTGGTCATTTTCCGGACATAAGCCTGGAAGCCCGCTGAGCAGCGGCTGATTGTGTGTATCCCGGGGCATCGGCAAAAGCGCTAGACGAAGAGAGAAAACATGACTACACCCGCAGTTGAAGACCAGCCGTCAACCGACACAGGATTTTTGACCAGGAAGCAGATGATCGCCGGGACGATCTTCTTGCTGCTTTCAGTTCTCCTGGCTTACCTGGCACCGACCATCGAAGTTGCCTGGGTCAGCGCCATCCTGATGTTGACTGTCTACCTGTTTGCGTTTGAAGTGCTGACGGTGGACGTGGCCGCGGCGACGGTCATGGTGATGCTGGGCCTGACGTCATTGTTGGCGCCGTGGATGGGTCTGGAGCGAGGACTGGTGGACAACAAGCACCTGTTCGATGGTTTTTCTTCCAATGCCGTGATCTCCATTATCGCGGTTATGATTATCGGTGCCGGGTTGGACAAAACCGGTATCATGACCAGGGTAGCAGCATTTATTCTGAAAATAGGTGGCACTACTGAAGCGCGTATTATACCTGTTATATCCGCGACAGTGGGGTTCATATCATCGTTTATGCAAAACGTGGGTGCTGCGGCGTTATTCCTGCCGGTGGTATCACGTATATCCGCCCGTTCCGGGTTGCCTATGTCGCGGTTATTGATGCCGATGGGTTTTACCGCCATTCTTGGTGGCACCATGACCATGGTCGGTTCAAGTCCGCTGATCCTTCTGAATGATCTGATTATCACTTCAAACAAGGCCCTGCCTGCCGACAGGCAAATGGATACCTGGGGGCTGTTTTCGGTCACACCTATTGGTGTTGCGCTGATACTGACCGGTATTGCCTACTTTGTCCTGGCCGGCCGATTTGTGCTGCCCAGGACAAAAAATGAGAGCAGCATAAGTGGTGCTGATCCCATGCAGTATTTTCATGATGTATACGGTGTCGATTACGCGCTTCACGAAGTAGTCGTCACTGATGACAGCAGCCTGATTGGCAAACGTTTTGACGAGGTAGAAAGTGCCAACAGGATTCGTATTATTGCCACCAAGTTGCCCGGCGAGGAAAACCGGGTAGGCCCGGGTGCACTGGCCCGTGATGTGGACATCCGTGCGGGCATGGTACTGGGTGTAATAGCGGCACCTTATTACCTCGACAGTTTTGTTGAGTCCTATGGCCTGAAAAAGCGCAACGTGTTGCGTACGTTTGTTGATTCATTGTCTCCAACCAAGGCCGGTGTGGCTGAAGTTGTCATTCCTCCGCGCTCACGCCTGATTGGCAAGAGCGCGCGCGATGTGTGGATGCGTAAAACCTATGGCATTGCCATGATCGGTTTGCATCGTGGTGGCGAAACTCTTCGCGAAGGTGATGATATTCGTAACATGCCGCTGCAAGCGGGCGATACCCTGGTCATACATACTCCCTGGAGCGCCCTGGAGCGAATCGAAGGTAACCGTGATTTTGTTGTGATTACGACAGAGTACCCCCACGAAGAAGATTTTCGTCCAAACAAGATCTGGCCGGCTGCCGGCTTTTTTGCCATTGCCTTGTTCATGGTGTTGTTCACTGATATCAGGTTGTCAGTGGCATTATTGACCGGCGCCATGGGCATGATCCTGGCCGGTGTTCTGAGCGCCGAGGAAGCGTATGATGCAGTCAGCTGGAAGACGGTATTCCTGTTGGCTTCGTTGATACCGTTGGGGCTCGCCGTTGAAACTACCGGTACTGCCAAGTGGATTGCCGAGCAAGTCCTGTCCGTTGTTGGCCACATGCCCATATGGGTGATCCAGGCCTCGGTTGCCATGCTGGCGACATTTTTCACCCTGGTAATGTCCAATGTCGGCGCGACTGTTCTGCTGGTACCGCTGGCAGTGAATATCGCCATGGGTGTCGGCGCCAACCCGGCTGTTTTCGCGCTGACAGTGGCTATTGCCACGTCCAATTCCTTCCTGATCCCGACTCACCAGGTGAACGCCCTGATTATGGGGCCGGCGGGCTATCGCGTGCCGGACTTCATCAAGGCTGGAGGTGTTATGACTGTGCTGTTCCTGGTGGTAATGCTAACGGTAATGAATATCATTTTTTGACGATCGTTTCCGTGCGCAGGAACCGGGCGACCTAACTCTTGTCGAGCGCCCGGAGATGCGCTTATTATGGTCAGTCTGAAACGCTGCTTTTTGACTCGATCAGAAAAACAAGGGAAGGAACGATTATGAAAAAATGGTTTGCCGTAGCCGCCGTCGTGGCTGCATCGCTATTGCCTTTTCAGATGATCCAGGCCAGCCTGGTCAAGCCCGTGGAAAAGGTGGAACTTTACGCAGAAGGTGATGGCAAGTTGCCAGCCGCGGATGTCGAGGCCATTGTAGACGCATCATTAAAGCAGGCCAGCGTCGGCAATGTTCTGTGGAAGCGTCTTGGAAGCAATGGCGGCGTAATTGAAATACAGGGAGGCAAGGAAAGCAGTTATGCCATTTTCAATATTGTCCATGACGGCAAAAGCATGATCCTTGAGTACAAGGACAGTCGCGGGCTGAAGTACCGCAAGGATCGAAATGGCAGGACATCAGTGCATCCGGCCTATAACGCGTGGGTCAAGGTTTTTGTCAAGGCATTGACTGATAACGCCAGCTCGCTGAAACAGGTCAAGCTGATTACCGGCAAGCAGAAACATATCAAGGATAGCCGGGCGCAAGGCGCAGCGCTGGTGGTCATCGCCGCCGAAGCCGACCCGGGTCACGAAGGCAACAAGCGCATGAACAATGCACGTTGGTCAACTCTTATTATGGAAAAGACCGCCAGGGCCATCAATGAAGACTATGCCGGCAAGCTCGTTGCCAAGCCGCTGGAATGGAACAAGCAGACCATTCGTATCGCCAGGAAGGGTTACAAGGCAGGCTACAACAAGCTTGCCTGTGACGATGGTGCCGACCGTGTTGTTACCGTAAAGATAGACTTCAACTACGATGATAATACCTGGCAGACATTCCGTGATGCGCGCTATAACTATTACGATTGCAAGTCAGGCAGGCTGTTCAGCAAAATCATGAAGCTGACCCGTAACAGTGACGACAGCTTCCCGTATGAGGGCGCGTTCCATGCAACTGTACTGAAGTTTCTCAAGGACAACGGTGTTTATGATTGATCCCGGGTCAAGGGCATCAAATCAAGGGCGGCTACTGGCCGCCCTTGTCTTTTGAATCTTGTCTTATCTCCAGCTCAGGGAATACTGTATGCCGGTGGGTGTGACTGAAAGTCCGGGTCTGCCGTCTGTTGATAGCGGGTTGCGGTTGTTAACATATATTGCTGTACTGGTGCCGATCGCAGCACCGATAATGGTGTCCGACAACCAGTGTTTCTGGTCGTACATGCGCGCATAGGCGGTAGTGGCCGCCAGTGAATAAAAGAATAACCTGCGGTACCAGGAAGGGTTGCCACCAGCTTCGGCAAACGTGGTAGACAGCACAAATGCGGCAGTCACGTGGCCTGAAGGAAATGACCGACCACCCTGGAAAAAATCATCTGCTGATTCCGTCTGGTTGGGTCGTTTCCGGTCAAAGACACGTTTCAGCAGGGATGTAGTGGTGCACGCCAGAATCAGTGATTCAACGGCATTGTTGCCGGTCTGCACGAGGTCCTTGTTACCGGTGATCCAGCCGACACTGTACACACCGAGGATGGATGCGCCTGACAATCCGATTACTTCACCCCAGGAGTTTCCCAGGTGCGCTGCACGATCACCGCGATCGGACTGCCGCGTATCAAAACGATAGCGAACGGCTTCATCATTATGCTGGGCAATCGCCGCCAGGCCGGCAACGCCGGTAAATAACAACCACTGGTTGCTGTTCCACTCGGTTGGCGACAGGAAGTAGCCGGTTGTGTCATCTATCCAGTCGTCTGCCGGAAGAAATTGTGAATACAAAACCATCGCGGCCATGAGCCAGTATCTGGCTGCACGTCTCATTGGTGTGACTCCTCTATCCGCAGTATCCGGTGTTGGCAGTCCCTGGCCCGGCCCGGTTATATTTTTTGTAAGTGCAAGGTCAGTATAGAGGCCACGTATCCGGATTTCCAATGTTTGCCGTTGCAGTCAGTCCCGGTTATCGGCCGTCAATCGGTTTTGGTATTTACGGAAGTAGGAGCGAAACTGGTTGTAGCTCAATCCGAGAAAGCGCGCAGTATTTCGGTGATGGTAGCGATTGATCTCCAGCGCCTGTCGCAGGCGGGAAATTTCTTCATTTTCAATATACTGCCTGAAGTCGTATGGCGACGTGGTTGGTGACGCCAAGGCAGCAATCTTTTCAGCGGGCTGATGTTTATTCGCCGGGTCGAATCCATCGTGATGTAATCGGTAGGGCGAGTCGAAAGGATTGAAGCTGATGGTTCGAACGACGTCCCCGGGCTCGGTTCGGTAGACAGCACGCTCAACCACGTTTTTCAGCTCACGCACATTGCCGGGCCAGGTGTAGGCCTGTAACTGGATGATGGCCTCATCAGAAAAGCCGGGAAAGTAGTCGCGACGCAATTCCTTGACCATGCCCATGGCAAAGTGTTCTGCCAACAGGGGAATATCATCAATGCGGGCGCGCAGTGGCGGCAGTGTAATAACATCGAATGACAACCGATCCAGCAAGTCTTCACGAAACTGTCCTTTGGCTGCCAGCGATGGCAAGTCGGCATTGGCCGCCCCGATCAGCCTGACGTCAGAATAGATAGCCTGTGTGCCACCGATACGCTCAAACTCACCGTACTCCAGTACCCGAAGCAGTTTTTCCTGCAATCGCATCGACATGCTCGCCAGTTCATCGAGAAACAGGCTGCCACCGTTGGCGCGCTCAAATCGTCCCTTGTGGGTCCTGGTGGCGCCGGTGAATGCCCCGGCTTCGTGCCCAAACAGTTCGGTTTCCAGTAGTGATTCCGGAAGCGCGGCGCAGTTCAGTTTGAGTTGCAGCTGTTGCCAGCGGGACGACAGGTAATGCAGTCGTGAGGCGACGAGCTCCTTGCCGGTACCGCGTTCACCGATGACCAGCACCGGTTTGGACAGCGGCGCAACCCGGGATACATGATCCATGACCTGCTGAAAACTTTCAGACTGACCAATCACCGAGTCGATAGGGCGACGTGATTCCATGTGGTGAATAGTCACTCAGACAGGAGAAAAAATCCACTATTTGGATAAGAAAACATGATTGTATTTGCTTCTCCGCTCTTGTCTCAAAAAAAATAGTTTATAAACAATAGCTTAAAGAAAATATAAAAGTGGCACGGAACCTGCTTTAGTAAAAGCGAAGTGCAATGACAACGGTGTATGAAAACTGACCCGAAGCCAAAGGGCTCAAGGAGAAGAAGAAATGAAACAGGTTATGATTTCAGGTGTGCGTCGCAGTTTAGTCGCCGGAATCGTCATCTTGGCAGGATTGGGCGTTTCCGCGCAGGCCAGTGAACTGCGTACCGGTCCGAATGTATCAGAAATGACCGCAGGAATAGTTGAGCAGGGACAGCAGGCTTTGTCCCGGCTGATCGAGGAGCAGAAACACCAGCAGGCTTGGCAGGCGTGTGAGGTTGCCCGGTCTCTCGGCTTTATCGACGACGGCAGGTGCGAAATTCGCCTGGGCACCAAGCCCAATGATCGCCGCAGTCACAACGGTTAACCAGAATCAGGCAGTATCAGGAGAGATCTAATGGGTATCTTTAACAGGCTTAACGACATTATCAATTCCAATATCAACTCGTTGCTGGATAGCGCCGAGAACCCGGAAAAAATCATTCGCCTGGTGATCCAGGAAATGGAAGACACGCTGATCGAGTTGCGCACCAATGCCGCGCGCACCATAGCCGAGCAGAAGAAATTGAACCGCCGCCTGGGCCAGTTGCAGGAAGAGGCTGCGGACTGGGAAGCCAAGGCCGAGTTGGCGCTGTCCAGGGACAGGGAAGATCTGGCTCGCGCAGCGCTGGCCGAAAAACGTGCGGTAACTGATGCGGTAGCCGGTTTTTCCGCTGATCTCGAAAGTCTCGATGCCCATCTTGCACAGCTGGATGAGGATATGTCGAGACTGCAGACCAAGCTTGATGAAGCCAAGCTAAGGCAGAAGTCCGTTGTTGCCCGTCACGATGCCGTGTCCAGCCGTCTCAAGGCGCGTGTCACCCTGAGCGATGATCGCATCAATGATGCCCTGGCCAAGTTTGAGCATCTTGAAAGAAAGATGGATGATATGGAAGGCAAGGCTGAGTCGTATGATATCGGCAAGTCCAGGACCCTGCGCGATGAGTTTGCCGAGCTTGAAGCCAGCGACAAGGTCGACGAGGATCTGCAGGCGCTGAAGAAAAAAATGAAGAAATAATCTGACTGACAGGTGATTGACTATGGGTATTATGGAAGGAATGACAGCACTTGGAGTGGTCTTCATGGTCGTTGTTTTACCGGTGTGGCTGTTTTTCCATTACCTGGCAAAAATGAAAACCAACCGCGGGCTGACTGCCGAGGACGAAAAGATGCTGGTTGAACTGTGGGAGACAGCCAGGAAGATGGAACAGCGCATTGAATCGCTGGAAACCATTTTGACGGAAAAGGTGCCTGACTGGAGAGAATCCTATGAAAAGAAATAGGCTTTATGACGAAAACCCGAGCCCGAACCGGTTCTATCGAGATAAGGACCACGCCCTGATTTCCGGTGTGTG
The DNA here is from genome assembly GCA_029880545.1 of Gammaproteobacteria bacterium. Classification (NCBI taxonomy): domain Bacteria; kingdom Pseudomonadati; phylum Pseudomonadota; class Gammaproteobacteria; species Gammaproteobacteria bacterium. The sequence goes on from JAOUOD010000001.1 coordinate 315,041, forward strand.
CGCCGGTATCGCCGACTATTTTGGTCTGGAGCGCTGGGTTGTGCGCATGCTTACTGTCGTTATATTTATATTCTACAGTTTGCCGGTGTTCCTGTTTTATCTTATCGCCTCCTTTGTCGTGGAAGCCAGGCCGCAGCAGCTATACAAGGATGAAAACTACGAAACCTTCTGGCGCGAAGTGCGGAAGTCGCCTCGTGATACCTTCGGCAACACGCGGTTCAAGTTTCGCGAGCTGGACAAGCGATTGCAGGAAATCGAGCGTTACCTGACATCAAGAAAGTTCAAGCTCAACCGCGAGTTTGACGATTTGCTGAAGTAAACATGCCTTCCCTGCTTGAATCACTGGTGTGATTGAATGACACTCCGGTCTGGATTCTGACCGGAGCATCCGTGCTTGGCGGCTGACAATAATCGAAATGTTGATGTGGCAGTTATCGGCGCTGGTGCTGCCGGGCTGATGTGTGCCATAGAAGCCGGCAAACGCGGTCGCCGGGTGGTGGTGCTGGATCACGCCAACAAGCCCGGCAAAAAGATTCTCATGTCCGGCGGTGGTCGCTGCAACTTCACCAACCTGTCCATCAGTCATGACAACTATATCTCCTCGAACCGGCATTTTTGCAAATCCGCCCTGAGCCGGTTTACGCAGCAGGATTTTATTGATCTTGTAAACAGTCATGGCATTGCCTGGCATGAAAAAGAGCATGGGCAACTGTTCTGTGACAACAGTTCGCGAGATATTCTCGATATGCTGTTGACTGAATGCCGACAGCATGATGTGGCGATACGTCTAGATTGCGAAATTGGCCAGGTAGGTCGCACCGAATCCGGTTTTGTTGTTACCACGGCCTCGGAGGAAATCCGCAGCCAGTCCTTGGTTGTCGCCAGCGGCGGACTATCGATCCCAAAAATGTGCGCCAGTCCTATCGGTTATCGAATCGCCGAGCAGTTCGGGTTGTCGATTCAGCCGACTCGCGCCGGCCTGGTTCCGTTTACCTTGCACCCGGAAGACAAGCAGCGACTGGCATCGTTATCCGGAATTGCGGTGGATGTGAATGTGTATAACGACCGAGCCAGTTTTCGTGGCAGTTTGCTGTTTACCCATCGCGGCATTAGTGGTCCGGCGATACTGCAAATATCATCGTATTGGAAACCGGGGGAGCATATCGTCGTCGATATTACGCCTGGTCTTGATGTGTCCGCCTTGCTGCGGAGCGCAAGGCAGGAACAGCCAAGACTCTGTTTGAAAAACCTGCTGGCGCGATACCTGCCGCGTCGGGTAGTTACCGTGCTGGTTCAACCGGAACTGGCCGACTGCCAGCTCGCCGAATTATCCAACCGGGACATCAGCCAGGTGCGGGACCAGCTGCAACAATGGCAGTTGCGCCCCAACAATACCGAGGGATATCGAACCGCGGAGGTGACCTTGGGCGGTGTTCATTGTGATGAGGTCTCGTCGAGAACTTTCGAGTCGAAAAAAGTCGCAGGCCTGTATTTTATAGGTGAAGTGCTCGACGTAACCGGTCACCTCGGCGGCTATAATTTTCAATGGGCCTGGTCGTCTGGCTGGTGTGCTGGCCAGGGAGTCTAGAAGTAAACGTAATGCCAACAGTTTGAAAATCAGGGGAAATGGGCTACATTGAATGAGACCCGTTGTCGGGTGCAATGAGTTATCAGCAGCATCAGCCTAGGTGCGACGAAATTGGATTGACCAGGAAGCAGTGGAATGATTATGAAGTTGAAATGTTTGTTTTTGGTGACAGCGTTCTGCTTTTCACCCGTAATTTTCGCCAAGTCTGACTACGATCGATGGGATTTGTCTGTCATCTACAAGGATGCAAAGGCCTGGGGTCAGGCTGCCGACAGGTTTGAAAAGGACCTGGTGGTGCTCGAAAAGTGCAAGGGTAAACTGGGAAGCAGTGCTGCAACACTGAAACGGTGCCTTGGTACCATGGAAAATCTTGCCAAGGAAAACGCCCGGCTGAACTCATACGCCTCAATGCTGTATGACGAGAATACCAGGGAGCCGGTATCGCTGGAGCTGGATCAGCGCGGCAAGTTGTTGGCGACAAAATTCGGGCAGCATTCAAGTTTTGTGCGACCGGAACTGCTGTCTGTGGGCAAGCAAAAGCTTGACCGACTTGTCCGCCAGGACAAGGGTCTCGCCGTATACAAGCACATGATAGACAGCATTCTCCTGGCTGCGCCGCACACGCTTGGAAAGAAAGAGGAAGCTTTGCTGGCCGATACCGGCCTGTTGTCCGGCGCGCCGCGCAATATGTACAGCGTCTTTGCCAATGCGGATATGCAGTGGCCAACCGTAAAGCTTGAAGACGGCAGCAGTGCAAGACTGGACCAGGCCGGTTATGGCCGTTATCGCGGCGCACTGAATCGCGATGATCGAAAGAAGGTATTCAACAGCTTCTGGAGCAAGTGGAAGGAATACGAGCGCACGTTTGGTATGTCGTATTACTCGCAGGTTCAGCGTGATTACTTCTACAGCAAGGTTCGTAACTATCCCAATTCGCTGGCCTCGGCCATCGGCGCCAACAATATTCCGGAAGCGGTTTATCGAACACTGGTGAAGGAGGTTAATGCCAACCTGGATACGTTGCATCGTTACTTCCGTTTACGCGCGCGCATGCTCGGCATAGACAAGATGCACTACTACGACATCTATCCGCCGATGGTGAAGAGTGACAAGCGTTTTGGTATCGAGGAAGGCAAACAACTGGTACTCAAGTCACTGGCGCCACTGGGTGATGAAGTGGTCGATGTCGTGCGTACCGGTTTCGAAAACCGCTGGATGGATGTTTACCCGCAACCGGGCAAGCGCTCGGGCGCCTACATGAACGGACGCGTGTATGACCTGCATCCTTTCGTTCTGATGAACTACAACGAGGATTATGACGCGGTTTCCACGCTTGCGCACGAGTGGGGTCATGCCATCCACTCCTACCTGTCCAATAGCAACCAGTCCTTTATCAATTCACGATACGCCATTTTCAATGCCGAAGTGGCATCGACCCTCAACGAAGCACTGTTGCTCGATTACATGCTCAAGAACACGACTTCAGATGAAGACAGGTTGTTCTACCTGGGTTCGGCGCTGGAGCAGTTGCGTGGTACTTTCTTCAGGCAAACCATGTTCGCCGAGTTCGAGCTGAAAGCGCACGAAGTGGTGGAGAACGGCGAGCCCTTGTCCGGAAAGCGCCTGACACAGATCTATGGTGATCTGCTCAAGCGCTATCACGGTCATGACAAGGGTGTGGTGCATATCGACGATCTGTACACGGTAGAGTGGGCTTATATCCCCCACTTCTATATGAATTTCTATGTCTACCAGTACGCTACCTCGATTTCGGCATCTTCGCTGATCGCCGACGATATCATGGCCGGCAAGCCGGGAGTCCTGGATCGTTACATGACGCTGCTGAAAGCGGGCGGGTCAGATTATCCGTACGAATTGCTTAAGACGGCGGGAGTCGACCTGGCATCGCCGGAACCATACCGTGCGCTAATCAAGCGAATGAATGATATCATGGACCAGATTGAGGCAATTCTGAAGAAGCGGGAATAACCCGCCATAACAACAATCAGGGCGCTGGCCCGCATAAAGCTAGGAGAGATGTCATGACAGGACATGACTGGATACGTTTGTCCGTATTGGCGTTGTCAGTATCACTGCCTGCAGTGGCGGATGCTGCCGACCGCGTTACCGGCAAGATGTTCGCCACCCGCTCCGAAGTCGTTGCCCGTCATGGCATGGCGGCAACTGCCCAGCCCCTGGCTACTGACGCGGCACTTGATATTCTCAAGCGTGGCGGCAATGCCATTGATGCCGCCATTGCTGCCAACGCTGTATTGGCGGTAGTTGAGCCGGTAGGTTGCGGAATTGGCGGTGACCTGTTTGCCCTGGTCTGGAGTGCCGACGACAAGCGGCTGCACGGGCTGAATGCCAGTGGCCGTTCACCCAGGAGCCTGACGCTGGAAGAATTCAAAAACCGCAAACTCGACAAGATTCCCTCGTTCGGTCCCTTGCCGGTATCGGTTCCCGGTACCGTGGATGGCTGGTTCGAGCTGCACAAGAAGTTTGGCAAATTGCCGATGACCGATATCCTGGCGCCGGCAATATTTCATGCGCGCAACGGGTTTCCTGTAACCGAGCTGATCGCCTACTACTGGGAGCGAAACGCAAAATTCCTCGAGAGCTGGCCTGGGTTCAGGGACTTGTACATGCCCGGCGGACAGGCACCGAAGAAGGGCGAGATATTCCGTAACCGCAACCTGGCGACAACGCTGGAAATTATCGGTGAGAAAGGGCGCGATGTATTTTACAAGGGACCGATGGCCCGGATCATCGCTGACTACATGAAAGAAAATGGTGGCTACCTTTCCTATGAGGACATGGCTTCGCACACTTCCGAATGGGTGACGCCGCAGTCAACTGATTATCGTGGCTATACAGTCTGGGAGTTGCCGCCCAATGGCCAGGGTATTGCTGCATTGCAGATGCTCAACATTCTTGAGCGTTATGATATTGCTTCCATGGGTTTTGGCAGCGCCGATTACCTGCATACCCTGATCGAGGCCAAGAAGCTGGTGTTTGAGGATCGCGCCCGGTTTTATTCTGACATGGCATTTAACCAGCTTCCCGTAAAACAACTGATTTCAAAATCCTACGCGAACGAACGTAAAAAACTCATTAACCCCGGGCGCGCGGCGAAAACCTACGATGCCGGGATTAATCATGGTGATACCACGTACCTGACCGTTGCCGATCGCCAGGGCAACATGGTGTCGCTGATACAGAGTAACTACCGGGGCATGGGATCCGGTATGACGCCGACCGGTCTCGGTTTTGTGCTGCAGAATCGTGGCGAGCTGTTTGCCTTGCAGGAAGGACACAACAATGTTTACGAACCGGGCAAGCGACCATTCCATACCATTATACCGGCGTTTGTGACGCGCAAGGGCAAGCCGTACATGAGCTTTGGCGTGATGGGCGGCAGCATGCAACCACAGGGCCATGTACAGATACTGGTGAACATGATTGATTTCGGCATGAACCTGCAGGAAGCCGGCGACGCGCCGCGCATGCGTCATGACGGTTCTTCGCAGCCGACCGGTGAGCAGATGAAAGACGGCGGCACTGTTTTCCTGGAGTCAGGCATTCCCCAGGAGACAGTTCGCGAACTGCTGAGCCGCGGTCATCGTATTAGCGAAGGCAAGGGCGGGTTTGGCGGCTACCAGGCGATCATGTTCGACGATCGTAACAAGGTGTATTTTGGTGCTTCCGAATCTCGCAAGGATGGCGCTGCCGCCGGTTACTAGTTTCTGCTTGGTACAGATCCAGGGATCAGGAGGCGGCGATGCCCAGTCAACGACAATTGGCAATGGCCTTGCGAATCTGGCACCGGCGCCTGGGCATTGTAGTTGGTGTCCAGTTCCTGCTGTGGACTATTGGCGGTATCTATTTTTCCTGGACCGATATCAATAACATTCGCGGCCTGGACGAAAAGCGCGCCGAACAAGTCGAAGCGCTGGAGTTGTCCCGTCCCGACCTGAAATCGCTGGACAGCATAATTTCCGCAAACCCGTCTCCGCCGGTCAAAGCCGTGATGGCTTATGTCGTTGCCGGATCGCCGGTATACCGCGTCTCCCGCGTAACCGGTGCCGTTGAGCTTTACGATGCCGTGAATGGATCAAGAATTTCTCCCATCACCCGTGATATGGCGCAAGCTATTGCCAGGCAGGATTTCGGTCTGGAGTACCCCATTGTGCAAACGTTGTGGGTGGAAAAGGCCGGTGGCGAGTACAAGGGCCCGGTGCCGGCATGGCGCATGGATTTTGACAACTGGAAACAGAGCCATATCTACGTAGATGCATCCAGTGGCACGGTAACGGCAAGGCGTAACAGGTTGTGGCGAATATTTGATTTTCTGTGGATGTTGCATATTCTTGATTTCGAGGATCGCTCTGATATAAACAACTGGCTTTTGAGGCTTATGTCCATCGCCGGTCTGATCACGCTATCCAGTGGTTACTTGCTTTGGTATCTCACCTACAGAATCAGGAAAAGTCATGCTGCAAAGATACAAGATTAAACGTCCCGGCCCGTTCAAGACCCGTCAGTTTGCCAGTGATAACTGCTCGGGAATCTGCCCCGAGGCCTTTGTTGCCATGGAACAGGCTAATACCGGTCATGCCGCCGCCTATGGTGAGGACGAATGGACGGCACAAGCGGCGGACATGCTGCGTGATTTTTTTGATACCGATTGTGAAGTTTTTTTTACCTTTAACGGTACGTCCGCCAATGCCATCACCTTGTCCAGCATGTGTCGTTCCTATCACGCAGTGCTGACTTCCGATGTGTCACATATCGAATCCAATGAGTGTGGTGCGCCCGAATTTTTCAGTCATGGTTCCAAGTTATTGCTGATCGACAGTCGCCAGGGCAAGGTGACGCCGGACGGAATCCATGCCTATGCCGGCCGACCGGAGAACATTCACTTTCCGAAGCCGCATGTGGTCAGCCTGACCCAGCCTACCGAGTTTGGCACCATCTACACGGTGGATGAGCTCAAGGCGATCAATGATGTTTGTGAGCAATACCAGCTGAAGACACACATGGATGGCGCACGTTTTGCCAATGCCCTGGTTGCTCTGGATACGCATCCCGCCGAGATTACCTGGAAGGCGGGCGTTGATGTGCTGTGCTTCGGTGGTACCAAGAACGGGCTCGCGGTTGGGGAAGCCATCGTTTTTTTCAATATGGAACTGGCCCGGGAATTTGATTACCACTGCAAGCAGGCGGGTGAACTGGCATCGAAGATGCGTTTTATCACCGCACCCTGGATAGGCATGCTGCAGGACAATGCCATGCATCGTTACGCGGCCCATGCCAACGAAATGGCCCGCTACTTGGCTGACAGATTGACCGCGATTCCGGGCGTCGAGTTGCTGTTCCCGGTGGAAACCAATGCCGTCTATATTGCACTGAGCCAGGAACAGGAAAAAGCCATGCACGAGCATGGCTGGCACTTCCATATCTTTGACAAGGCTGGCGCCAGGTTTATGTGCTCCTGGGATACCGGGCACGAAGAAATCGATGCTTTTGCCGCTGATCTTGCCGAGGTATTGGGTCGGTGAGCCCTGGCAAGCGTCAGGAATTCAGGGTCGGCCACAACGATGCGTGGGTGACCTGCTGACCGAGCATAACCACCTCGCCCTGGCGCCGGTCGTGCCGGTCCTGGCTGTAATCGAACCGGTAGCGTCGATAAAGACGAAAACCGCTGCCCCTGCTCTTGCGGGCACGCAATGTTTCCAGCACGGCAGTGCCATCCAGAAATTGCATACCGGATTGCTTGCACAGGTCCACGGCAGTTTTGACAGCGATTTCCTTGGCTTTCAGGGCATCAAGAAAAAACGCAACCGCCAGGATTGAAATCACTACAAGCAGGAACTCACCGGGGCTGATCATGGGTCAGTTTACGCCGGCAACTTCATGATGGCCGATTCATAGGCATGGCGCCTGCTGATCACGCCCGATGCCAGAAACACGTCCAGCAAGGTTTCGTATTCATCCCGGCCTATATCGGCATTGCCGTCCCAGGTGCCCATGGCCTGGTAGGCGGAAATGGTGCTGGATAATACGGCGCTATCCGTATCGGTGAAAAACCCGCTCGCCTGAAGTTGCCGCGCCAGTTCGGCTGAATCCGTGGCAACCGTGTATTCACGCGCCCGGGTGTAGGCATGTAGAAACGCCCTGGCCATGTCTGTCTCCAGCCATTGCCGGGTGGCGCAAATGCTGCTGAAGGCGACCGGGCCGACCGCCGCGCCGACACTGGCGACCACGTGGGCAAGACCCTCAAATTCCAGTTGCTGGGGCATTGGACCCTGCATGTGCACGAATTCTCCTCGACCATCCCGGAACGTTTTTTCAATGGCGCCGACGTCACCGGCGTCTATTACTTCCAGTTCATCAAGGCTGATGCCCTGTTTTTGCAGGGCGTAGCGCAACATGGCCAGTGGCTGAAAGAAGTGATCCACGAGGACTTTCCGGCCTTTGAGCTTGGCCCATTGAAAATCCGGGTCGGCTTGCCGACTGGCGATGAAAAACCCGTCACGACTGTTAATACGGGCAAAGTGGATGATATCCAGCGATTTCCCGGCTTCCAGGTCGGCAAAGCTGGTGGCCACTGCTGACTGGCCCACGTTCCAGGTGCCGTCCCTGAGTCCGTCATTGAGCGGTTTGTCCGGGGTTGCGGGCGCGTAGTGTGGTTCAAGTCCTTCTTTTGCCAGAAAACCCCCGGCGATCGCCATTAAAAATGGGGAATAAAACGCGGAATGGCGCAGTGCGCTGATTTTTATGGGTGTCATTGATGTGAATACTCCAGAGATACGAACATGTGCCGATTAGGGTAAGCGACGACGACTAAATCACCATTTTAAGCTGGTTTGGCGGGTGTGCAAGGCCATGCCAGTCAGATGTCGGACTGAATTTCTGGTGCTGACCCGAGCGATGTGGTCCAATCCGCGCGTTTTGTCGGTATGCCAGAGCCAATCTGCAAGCAATTTAGAATGAATTTGATCTTAAGCAAAGAAGTATATTATAAAATACTAATATATTTTGGTCGAAGACAGATCACTTAATTACTGGAGGATGTACAAATGGTCAAATATATCGTGGGTTTTTTAGCGGCGACGGCGCTATTTGCCATTATCGCGGTGAACTACGCCGGCGATCTGATGCTGAGAGAAGTGCCCAGCCCTTATGGCGTCGAAGAAACCGCTGCCCGTATCCAGCGCAATATCCAGGGGCTGGCCAGCAATGGCTGGAAGCTGTCCGGATTACGTAATCCGGCAGCGGCCGTGGCGGCTGATGGCACCAATGTTGCGCCCGTGTTGCTGATCGAGGCGTGCAGCACCAAGTATTCCGCGCCAATGCTAAAGGATGACACTACCCGGATCCTGTCAATTCTCATGCCTTGCACCATTACCGTATACAAGAAAGACGATGGCAAGACTTATATCGGTCTGATGAATTCAGGCCTGATGGGCCGCATGTTCGGTGCCAAGGTGGGCGCAATTATGGCGGAAGTCGCAAAAGACCAGGCCAAGTTCGTCACATTTGATGCCAGCAAACCGGCACCGGCACTGATCAAGGTTCAGCCTGGTGGTGGCAAGGGCGGCCCCGCAGCCGGTGGCTGCTAGGGTAATGTCGGTAAAAGGACAGCACTCCAGAATTATCGATTGGAGAACAAGATGAAACTATTACATACACAATTTACGGCCTGGGTGATGGCGATTGCCCTGGCGGGACTGGTCGGTCCACAGGCGTGGGCCAGCAGCAAGCCGGTCGAGGCAGCAGCACAGCCGGCAGCTACGAAACCAGCCGAGAAACCGGTTGCCGATGCCAAGGCTGAGGCAAAAAAGGACAGCAAGTCGACCGCTGACCATTCAAAGTTCAAGGAACTGAAGAAGAGCTTCAAAGATGGGCCGGAAGTCACCAAGGCTTGTATCAGCTGTCATACCGAAGCCGCCAAGCAGGTACACGCAACCAAGCACTGGAACTGGGAATTCATTAATCCCCAGACCAAACAAAAGCTGGGCAAGAAGCATGTAATCAACAACTTCTGTACATCAGTAAAAACCAACCAGACATTCTGCAGCGCCTGTCATGTTGGTTATGGCTGGAAGGACGACAGCTTCAATTTCGCCAAGCAGGAGAATGTAGACTGCCTGGTATGTCACGATACCACCGGCAGCTACAAGAAGATTCCCGGCCTGGCCGGCCATCCAAATTACAAGCGCATGGAGTGGCCACCGCATTCAGGCAAGTTCCGCGATGCAGTTGACTTGAAGAAGGTCGCACAGAATGTTGGCAAGACCAGCCGCGATACCTGTGGTGCCTGCCACTTCTACGGTGGTGGCGGCAATGGCGTCAAGCACGGTGATCTCGATAGCACGCTGTCCGAGCCATCAAAGTCTCTTGATGTTCACATGGACAAGGATGGCTTGAACTTCACTTGCGGCAAGTGCCACCTGAGTGATGCACACGAGGTATCCGGTAGCCGTTACGCACCCACCGCTGCAGATGACAAGGGTTTCCTGAAACGTGGCGCCAAGGATGATCGTAATCCGACCACTTGCCAGGCCTGTCACGGTACGGAGCCTCATGATGGCGTGGAGCCAAAACTGAATGACCATACTGATCGTATCGCCTGCCAGACCTGCCATATTCCGGCATTTGCTCGTGGCGCATTGCACACCAAGATGAGCTGGGACTGGTCAACAGCCGGCAAGCTCGGCAAGAACGGCGAGCGCATCCAGATCAAGGGCGCGGAAGGTCGTGACCTGTATGACAGCAAAAAAGGTCATTTCACCTACGAGCGCTATGTAATCCCGGAATACAAGTGGTTCAACGGCGACGTCAAGTACACCCTGTTTGGTGACAAGGTTGATGGTTCAAAGAAAGTGAAAATCAGCGAGTTCATGGGTAGTGCCGACGATCCAGCATCGCGCATCTGGCCGGTGAAGGTGTTTACCGGAAAGCAGCCGTTTGATGTTGGCAACCAGACTCTTGCCGTGTTCCATACTGCAGGCAAGGACGAGGCGGCATTCTGGGGTAACTATGACTGGAAAAAATCACTGGAAGCCGGCATGGCGGCAACAGGTATTCCATTCAGCGGCAAATATGATTTCGTTGAAACCGAATCGGTGTGGCCAATAACACATATGGTAGCACCAAAGGATGACGCGCTGACATGTGCCCAATGCCACAAGAAAAATGGAAGACTGGAAGCGGTAACCGGAATCTACATTCCCGGACGTGATAGCAACGCTGTAATCGACTTCATTGGCTGGAGCCTGGCGCTGTTGACCCTGATCGGGGTACTGATTCACGGCGGCATCCGCATCATCATGAGCAGAAAGGGGTAATGACCATGGAACGCATTTATATATTCAAACGTTTCGAACGCTTCTGGCACTGGACCCAGGCCCTGCTGATCATGACCATGATGATGACGGGCTTCGAGATTCACGGTACTTATAATGTGCTTGGTTTCCAGTCGGCAGTAAACTTGCACACCACTGCGGCATGGGCGTTGATTACGCTGTGGGTGTTTGCGATCTTCTGGCATTTCACTACGGGTGAATGGAAGCAGTACATTCCAACAATGGAGAAGGTGGAAGCGATGATGCGGTACTATGTTACCGGTATCTTTACCCACGCGCCGCATCCGTTCCGCCAGACCATGCTGACCAAGCACAACCCTTTACAGCGACTGGCTTATCTGTTCGTCAAGCTGATCATCAACCCGTTGATCTGGCTGACCGGCCTGTTGTACCTGTTCTACAGTTCATGGAATGACTGGGGTCTGGGCTGGTTGTCTCTAGGCTGGGTTGCAACGTTCCACGTAATCGGGGCATTCATGATGTTGGTATTCTTTATCGCGCATATATACCTCGCAACAGCCGGCCATACGCCAACCGCCCATATCAAGGCGATGATTACCGGTTGGGAAGAAGTTGATTGATATGAAAATCGAGACCGGAAAACTGCGTTATTTAATGGCAGTCAAACGGCTCAGGGCGACACCCCTTTTCGGGGGTGTCGTATCCGTTTTGCTGTTCGCACTGCTAAGCGTGCCGACCATGGCACTGGATCAAACAGATGCAGTCAACCTGCCGCATGTCAACGACGATGCCCGGGACAATTTCAATAACTATATCTATTCACCGAAAAACAGGGCGTTTGCCATTGGTCCCGGGGGTTACTGGGCCTGGTCCAACGGTGTAGCGACTCCGGAGGCGGCGGCGAAACAGGCTGTTGCTGATTGTGAAAAGGCCAGCGCCGGCTATCCATGCATAGTCTATGCGCTGAATGACGAGATTGTGTTTGACGAGCCGGCCTGGAATACCTTGTGGCGTCCGTATTCAACGCGCAAGGGTGCACAGGCAGCAAAGGAAGGAACCGGTCGCGGCATGCGATTTTATGATCTGCGTTTCAGAACGGAAAAAGGCGCAGTGCGGAAATTGTCTGATTACCGGGGCAAGGTGAAGATCGTGCATTTCTGGGGGTCCTGGTGCCCGCCATGCATGCGGGAACTGCCTGACTTGCAAGCTTTCTACCAGTCCATGGACAAGAGCATGAGGCAAAACGTGGAGTTGGTTATGTTGCAGGTGCGTGAGCCGTTGTCTCAATCCGCGAAATGGCTCAACCATAACGAACTCAAGGGCTTGCCCTTGTTCGACAGTGGCATGAAATCGGCGCTGGATACGGAGTTCCAGCTGGCAAACGGCCAAAAACTTCCGGATCGGGACATTGCCTTTGTGTTTCCAACGACATACATCCTGGACAAGAATGGCGTGGTGTTATTTCGCCGATTTGGCCCGATTCGCGACTGGAGTGAGTATCGTGGACTGATCGCGGATGCTGCCGGCCTGAAGTAGGAGCCGACTACAAGTGCAGGCTGCCGACGACATCATGACCGGTCGGCGCTATACTGCTCGCTCTTGTATTTGATCTGGAGCCGAGTCCATGAAGATCTGGCCCTATGCAGTGGGTGCGTGGTTTGTTTTGTACGGGCTGAACAATCTGGTTCAGCTTAGTTTCCGTTATGAGCACACCGTAATGGGGGTGTTGGCGTTGATTGCCGGGATTCTTGTTATTATTCGCCAGTAGCCGTATTTCGCCATTTTGGGGTCTGTGTCGTTTACCGTGAACCAGGTCACGTTTTGCCAGGCATTGACCGCCTAGTCTTTATACTGAACCAGGGAGCCAGGCTTTGCTCCCGCAAACTATCGGCGAAGACTGAACATGAAAAGGGTGACGAATATGGCTGCAAAAGGTTTTGCCGCGCAAATCCGCCATGGCGCGGTTTTGGCAATGGCTTTGTTTGCGCTCCTGGCCGGGTCCGGGGGCGCCATGGCAGCAGAAGACGCCAGCCGTATTGATTCCCTGGAAGCCAGGATAGCGCAATTGAATGCTGACATGCGCAAGATCAGTCATGGGATAGGCCAGATTGATCAGCGCATGGATCGTCTCGATGACATGGAAATTCGTCTGGTACGCATGGCTAGAGATCTGCGAGAACTGCGCAGAGAGGTGCAACTGGCAGGCGATCGTGCGGAGCGTAACGTCACACGCGTATCACCCAGGCCGATGTTATTGCCATCGAGCTGGTAAGAGTCAATGCGCAGATTGGCCACTGGTCAGGGCGATTCTGACCAGCTCAGCTTCCAGTCCCGCTCCTGCTTATCACCCGCTTTTTCAATACAGACAATAGTGCCCGGTACAAAATTGATCCGCATCGAGGCGCTGCCGACACCCGGAATAATCGCCAGCAAACCGGGGACCAGTGGCAGGTGACTTACCGCCAGTGTGTCAGATGACCAGCTTGCCATTTCATCCATCACGATTTGCGGATCATCATTGGGACTAAGGCCCGCCCGCAACGATACGTCTGCATTTGGTGAAACACCCCGCATCATTAACTCGGCAGTTTGTTTTGCGCGAGTCTTGTTGCTATGAAAGATGCGGCTGAACTGGATTCCCCGGGAAGCCAGGCGTTCGGCCAGCCGCGAGATCTCATCCCTTCCGAGGGCTGAAAGCCCTTGTTCAGGATCGATATCCGGACCCGCTGCCGTGCCGTGGCGCATGAGATAAATTTTCAACCCTTGTTACCTGTGGCCAGTCTGTTGGCGCGAGATATCAGGACTGCCTGATGCCGATTATCTCCAGATGCCATGTTAGCGACTACCGCCGGAATTTGATCCGGAAGATTCGCCGGATTCATTCGTGGTAGAACTGCGACCGTCATTTTCGTCCTCTGTGCGGCGATTTTTCTTGTCCCGTTGCTTCTTGTTTCTTTGTTCGGCTTCACGGCGACGTTGATCACCTCCGCTGCGTTCGTTCTTTGGGGTCGGTCGGCCTGACGATTGTCGACGTTCCTGGTTGTCCTGTTCACGCCGGTCATGACGGCCCTGATCTCGTTGTTCGTGACGGCGATCCGTTTCGCCGCGTCTATTCCGGTTAGAAGATCCGTGATCGTCATCGTTTCGCCGATGATCCTCCCGACCGTCGTGATTCCGGCGATCCGTTTCGCCGCGTCTATTCCGGTTAGAAGATCCGTGATCGTCATCGTTTCGACGACGATCCTCCCGACCGTCGTGATGCCGGCCACTGTCTTCTGGTCGGCGTCCCCGTGCGCGGCCGTCTTCCCTGTCATCGCGCTCATATTGGCGCGCGCGGTTGTCGCCGCGAGTTTCGTGCCTGGCTTCGTGATACCGCTTCCAGTGGCGCCTATTTTGATTTTCACTGCGCCGATACTTGCCTGAGGGATAGCGGGTCTGGTGCGTGTGGTACTGGGCATATGGCCGGCTTTCCGGCATGCGCAATTCAACATGCCTGCCAAGTTGCCGGTGCAAATGCGACGGCAATATACGAACTTCCGCCCAGCGCCCCCGGTCCTGATAAAAATACAGTTCGCGCCGGCTGTCGTAATAGACGCCTGCGGCCGGGTAGAACCAGTACGAGAAAACATCTTGTACGGCCGGAGCATGACGCGGGCTGCCTTGCTGGTGTGAACTGCGCGGCACGACAACACAGGCAGACAAGACCAAACCGAGGCAGGCGATCAGAACCAGCCTCGTGTTCGACATAAGTTTTGCTGAAATCATGGGAAATTCCTCTGGCTAATCAAATCAGTATACGCGAGAAACAACGAATTGTGGCGTCCCGCCGGGTTAGTAGCCGTGTTTTACCTGAAAAACAGCGGTAACATGAAGGGCGATGCAAGAGCGGCGCCTTTGAAAACAATCGGGAGCACGACAGTGTTTGGCCAATTGATAGATCGTCTGCGGAATTTGCCGGCGCCCATCCAGTTCGCGGGCCGGGTTGTCACTGCATTTGTCGACAACCAGGGCTTTCTGTTGGCGTCAGCTATTGCCTACCATATGTTGCTGGCCATTGTACCGTTTGTAGTCCTGGTTGTGATTGGCCTCTCCCATTTTGTGCCCGTGGAAATGCTTATTTCCTATATCCACAATTTAATGACCGGTCTGGGCGAAAATGCCGCCCGGTTTGTCGTTGACCAGGTCAGTACCGTATATGCCATGCGCCAGGCCATAGGTATTACTGGCCTCGTGGGATTGTTTGTATTTTCGGTGACGGCGTTCAGAAGTGTGCAGAGTGCCCTGAACCATGTTTTTTCGCTGGCAGGTGCACCTTTTCAACAACGGCTGTGGTTCCGGCTGTTGCTGCCATATCTATATGCCTTTTTGCTGGCATTGGGATTGGTGGCCGTAACCCTGATGATTGCCTTGGTAGACACCCTCCGTGGAGAGTCGGTTACGTTACTTGGTGAGCAGTGGTCGTTGTCACTCGCTGCCGGCCTGGTTCTCGCGGCAACCGGATTCGTGTCGGAACTGGTGGTGTTCGTACTGGTATACCGGGTAGTTCCGGCCAGCCCGGTCAAATGGAGACATGCCCTTGTAGGTGGAATGGTGGCGGCAGTGAGTTGGGAACTGGCGAGAAGAGTGGTTATCTGGATCACCGCCAACCTGTCCATGACCGGGATGTTATATGGAAGTTTCGCCGTATTGATTACATTGCTGATCACCCTGGAAGTCGCTGCAGTCATTCTGCTGTTGGGGGCGCAAACCATCGCGCTGTACGCCCGGCGCAACAGCGATAGCGTATTTGAGACCGGACGGCCATAAACCCCGACGTCGTCAGCCAGGGATCGAGCTACTGGATAATAAACCCGGTCATTAACACCTGGTCCACCCCAGGTTTACCACTAAGCCGGGTCAACGAGTCGCGCACGGACTGGGTAATGTCCTTGAGCAGAGCTTCCTTGCCTTCCAGTGTTTGCAGGGTATCCAGATCTTGCCGGCTTAGCAGCATTAGAATTTCGTGACGAACCGCCGGCATGTGCAATTCCAGCGCAGGGGCCGAGAGCGGCTCCTTATCTACAAGTGCCTGGAGTTTGACTTGCAAAAAGCGCATACGTTTGCCGTCATTCAGATTGACGATGAAAGGCGGCTCAAGTGACTTGTACGGAGACGGTGTGCTGCTGGACTGGGCCGCGTGGACTGGTAACTGGACCGGAAACAGCAGGACAAACAGGACAATATGCAAGATTCGAATCATTGGCGCTCCTTTCGCCATGATTGATCGACACTCCTGGCGCCCGACTTGAGTCAATGCGTGGTTTTAGTCGGACTCGAAAATATCCTTATAGTCATCCGGGTTAATCCCTTCCCGATTAAGGGGGTCGCGCAGATTGTGGCGCATGAATTTTGGGCTGGCGAGAATATAGCCGCGTATCACCTGGTCGCGCCCTATAACCGTGTTTTCCAGTGTGCCCAGTTCCTCGATGGTGCGAGTGCAGCGCTTCCTGGCTGTTGCGCGAAACAGTGCAGGGACATGAGTGAGTAATTGCTTCAGCAGTATTTCAGCCTCTGTCTGCCACTGCGATTCAGTTGGAAGATCCGGTACAAAATCGTATTCGTCTTCCGTCAGGTCACGCCAGACCAGTACGGTATGGCCATCGGGGTCTTTGACCGCGGCGACAAGTTCCAGGTCTGGCGTTTGAACCGGTTCGTGCAGCGGTCGCGTACCCGCTGCGATGAGTGCGTCATAGGCAGCCTGGATATCGCCGGCATTGATTCGAATCGTGGTGGTTGAAGTAATGTTGGCGCTTTGAACCAGGCGTAGTTTGACGCTGCCGGAATCGACATCTACAAAGCCTTCGCCTTTTTTGGTTTCCGTAAGCCCAAGGGTATCGCACCAGAAGCGGGTAGCGCGCTCAAGATCGCCAACCTGTATGTCAATATGTGTCGCGCCATAGAACATGAGCGTTTTCCGCAGTCGTTGATAGTTTGCACGTGCGATAAGTATAGCAACAGACCGGGCATTGGCCGCAGTTTTCCCGACGAAGGTTTCCCGCCCAACTGCTTTGTGATGTAATGAAGATACCGGTCAAAAAGACAGTTTTTTGATCGGGGTCAACGACAGGATTTGCCTCAAGGCACATGGTTCAACAGCAGCACAAAATAAGAATCTGAATAATTGCGACTCAGAAATAAAACCGGGCGACCCTGACCCGGCCCGCAAAGAGCCGCAGGAGAACCGGGGATGTCAGGTTGGATTACCGTACTGGTGGGATTGCTCGCAATCAGCCTGTTGCTTGAGCCGGGTGAACTTGTTTTCGCCTCGCCAGCGCGTGCGCCTGATTCGTCCAATCCGCATTGGCAAAAAAACGGGTGTCTGTCCTGCCACAAGGGCAAGCCGTCGAAGAAATCCCATCGCCTGAAAACCAAGAATATCAACACGTTGTGCAACAGCTGCCACGAGGCGATATCCGCGCACAGCTATATTCACCCGGTTGGCGTGACCCCGGACAAATCCATGTACCGGAGGATGTCCCCGCAAGTGAGAAAATCGGTAGATCAGGCTGGCGGCAAGTTGAGTTGTGCCAGTTGTCACGACATGAAGCTTGCCTGTACCGGCCCGGTTCAAAAAAATCATGATCTGAACCCGTTGTTTTTGCGCGATGGCGCCATCCGGAGCAAGCGCGACGATCGTTGTTTCGGCTGCCACGACTCAAGTGATTACCGTAGCCGGAATCCTCACGACCAGATTGATGCCAAAGGTAAAATAAACCAGACCAGCTGCCTCGTTTGTCATGACAAGGTACCGGAAGCATCGTCATCTTCGGGCGGCCAGGTACCGGGGTTCATACTGAAATCCAACCTGGCCAATATGTGTACCGGCTGTCATAAGCGAAAGAATCATCCAGGACGTCAATTTACACAGTTTAGCGGGCGCAACAAGGAAGGCCCGAATCACCTGGTCAAGATGCCGGAAGCCATGGCTAAAAGGTTTCGCAAAAAGACACAGGAACTGGCAATACGTATGCCGTTGGAGCCGGAAACGGGTAACGTGTATTGTGGTACTTGCCACAACGCACACGAAAGGGGAGTGATCAATAATCTTCCCGGGGTCACGGGCGCGGACAGCGAACACAGATTGCGTCATCCCGCAATGTGCCCGGTTTGTCACGAAAAATAGTCAATATAAGGTCTTGTGCTATGGGATTAGTTGGCAACAGCAGAATAAAGTGGATGGTGATTGCACCATTATGGCTGCTCCTGGGTATGGTTACCGGTACAGCGCTGGCTTTTGAGGACGATGAAGCCTGCCTGATGTGCCACAAGTATCCGTTAATGGGGCGAGTTACTGATGACGGGGTGCTTCGATCCTATTATGTGATGCCGCATGTGTTCAAGCGAACGGTGCATCGAAACGTACCATGCCGTGACTGTCATACAGACATCAAGGAACTGCCGCACAAGCCATCGGAAACCGGTGTAACCTGTAACGCCGAATGTCATTCAATCAAGAACCCGGCGACCGGCGAGCGTTTCAGTCACAAGGAAATCTACAAGTCCTACATCAAGAGCACTCATGGCCGGGAAAAGCACGAAAAGGGGACGGATGCTGACAAGCCTTATTGTATAAGCTGTCATACCAACCCGCTCTATAACCCGAAAGAGGACGCGCCTCCGACGGCGATCATCAATCGTTGCGTGGTCTGCCATGAAAAACGTGAATTTGCCGAGCGCTGGTATAACCACACCAGCAGGCGAATCAGGGAGGTTCGCAGGTCCCCGCAGGAGATCGTTGAACTTTGCTTGTCGTGCCATGGCGACAAGGAACTGGTGGACAAGCGAATGGATCTGGCCAAGCAGGAAGATCGGAAACTTGGCAAAAAGTTCCCTTTTGCCGCGGAATCCTACCTTGAGAGTTTCCATGGAAAAATGAGCCGGTACGGCTTTAACAAGGCTGCGAATTGCCTGGATTGCCACGCCCGTGAAGGAGATTACTACCGCAGTGTTCACGAGATTCGTCCATCACGTGACCCGGTGTCGCCGACGCACAAGGATAACAAGGTCGAGACCTGCAAGCGTTGCCATATCCATGCAGACGAAAACTACGCTGAGCTGGACCCACATCCGACCAGTCATCAGCAAGATAATGTTTTCCGTTACTATGCGGAGCTGATTTATAACATTGTCGGGGACATTGTAATTGTCCTGCTTGTCGGTATATCGCTGTTTGAAACCTGGGGGCGCAGGCGTGATGGAGCCGCCTGGTGCATGAAGATGGGTACGTCCTGGTGCCGCAAGAGCAAGCGCGGTCGTGACAGGATCATATGATTGATGAATAAAGGGTAACCATAAAATGAAACTATCGGACCATGCGCGCGATGTGCTTGAAACATGCATGAGGCAGAACAAGACCGGCGACAGGGAGCGCAGCAAGATTGAAGCCGTTATCGCCAATATGCCTGATGACCGGGTTCTTCTTTACAAGAATGTTGTGTCGAACCCTGTTGGTGATATCTATCGGTACTCCATACATATACGAATTCAGCACATGATGACATTTGTCACATTCCTGACTTTGGCGTTCACGGGCTTGCCGATTCATTTTATTGATTCTTTCTGGGCTCAACCGTTGAATGATTTTCTGGGTGGCGTCAGCATCACCAGGATTGTTCATCGAACCCTGGCGGCAATGATGATATTTTCCATGGTCTACCATATTTTCACCATTACTGCGGGCAGTATCGTGCGGATAATGGAAGGAAAGTTTGATGTTCGGCGAACCATGGTTCCGCTTTGGAAGGATGCGAGAGACTTTGTAGATGACATGCTTTATTTCGCGGGCAAGCGCGACCAGCGTCCGGAAATGGACAAGTTCATGTACAAGCAGAAGATTCATTACTTTGCCGCAGCCTTCGGTAATACGGTTATGATTGTTTCGGGCAGCTCGTTCCTGTTCCCGGAAATATGGGCCAGTATATTGCCGACGTCGATCGCATCACATTTCCAGGAATTAATGCGTTTGTCGCATCCTCACGAAGCCCTGTTGGCCCTGCTGGTGATCGCATTCTGGCACTGGTACAACGTGCACCTGGCACCGGGGCGGTTTCCGATGCAGTGGACATTCCTTACCGGGAAGATTACTCGTGAGCATCAAATCGAGGAGCACTTCCTGGAGTATTTGCGCAACCTCGTAGAGAACCCGGAAGAACGGGAATACCTGCAAGATCTTCTCGATAGTCGCGAGCTTTCCACGGCTGACCTGGAGCAGACCGCTACGGAGACGCCATGATCAGGCCGATGACGCGGGTTCAGAAGTTGATAGCGTATTCGTCATTGGTATTTGTTTTATGCTGGACGGTATGGGGGGTGTACGCCATTTGGCTGATGCTCCTGCATCCGGAACACTAGGGGTGAATGTATGCATGATATAGGCACTCAGGGAACGGTGATCGTTGTAGCCGCAGTCCTGTTGTTCTTTCTGCTTGGTATTGCCATTATTGTAATCATCGATCACAAGGCGCGAATCAAGGGCGGATTTACAAGCAACCCGTTCAGTATTATCGGGTTGCGGCGGGATCACCCGTTTCTGGGATTCATGACTGCATTGATCCTGCTGTCAATTATTCTGGCCTTGCTCCTGGAAATCTCCGTGGCGCTGGCGAGCCTGATCATCCCGGAAAAAACAACCACCAGTTCGATAATGGGTTCGCTGAAAGAACAGCGCAGTGCCGAAAAGCTTCGCAGGTTTCATAATTCACCGGAACAATTGAAGTCGTTATTTGGCAAGAAGAATATTTGCCTGTCCTGTCATGGTGATTTTCCGCATTCCAAGAAAGTCATGATTCGTTCATTGCTCAATATGCATACCCAGTTTGTCGGTTGCGTTACCTGTCACGCAGATCCGGAAGCAATAAGTGAAAGCAATATCAAGCTGCGCTGGCTGAATTTTTCCGGCTTTGAGGTAACCGGGCCGCCGTTCGGAACCGATGTGAACCCGAAAACCGGGGAGCTGGTGGAAACTGATGACTATTATTCAAGAATTGTTGCCTACCGGACGGATGGCGGCAAGGAAGAGCTGATGGAGATCACTGCAGATGATCCACGCATGCAGGACTATGAGAAAATCAAGGGCACACTGTCTGACCGGGATCGTGAGGCTGTGAAAAAGCGGTTCCACAAGGGCATCAAGGACAAGGGCAGAAGCTGCAGTCGTTGCCATACTGATGAAGACAAGAGCTTTATCCCGTTCCGCGAACTCGGGTTCTCCGATAATCGTATCCAGGATCTGACCAACCTGAATATCATCGGGCTGGTCGAGAAATACAAGGATTTCTACATGCCCAGTTTGCTCGGTTCCGATTCGGAAGGAAAAGGCGGTGCCGCGACTGACGGGAAGAATGCCGGTACCGGCCAGATGAAGCGGGACCCGCGCTCGTGGTGGAAGCAGATGTATGACAGTCCAGGCAAAAAATAATTCGTCCGGAACCCTGGCAAGGAAAATAATTGCAGTATTTGTTCTGGCTATTTCCGGCCCGGCGATGTCAGGTATTGCCTGGTCGAGCGAAGCCGGCATCCCGTTGGCGAACTCCAGGCACCTGTTTGATGCCGAGGCGGCCAAACCGGCACTAAATCTTCCGACAGATATCGCCGTCAACAGTGCGTACGAGATTATTGTCGTAGACAGCGGCAATGATCGTGTCGTCATATTTGACAGCACCGGCAACGTGAAAACCAGTTTTGGAAAGCCCGGCACGAAGGATGGTCAATTCAGGTCCCCGGTTGGCGTCGGGATTGATGGAAAAGACAACATCTATATCGCCGACAAGGGTAATGCCCGTATCCAGGTGTTTGATCGCAACGGGAAATTCATTCGTGGCTTTGCAGCCGGCACATCACAAAAACCAGTTGTGCCGGTGGATGTTGCACCCAGTGCCGACGGCAAACGGCTTTATGTTACGGATAACAAAAATCATCGCGTGGCCGTATACAGCAGCGAGGGGCGGGCTATTGGTTATTACGGTGGAGAGGGTGTGGACAAGGCGAGATTCCGGTATCCGGCGACATTGACCATTGCCCCGACAGGAAATATTTATGTTGTTGACGTAATGAACTCGCGAGTCCAGATGCTTGATGCAGAAGGCGGTCATGTCATTGATGTGGGCACCTGGGGTGTTCAGCCTGGTCAACTTTTCCGGCCAAAGGGCGTGAGCATCGATGATAGCGGTAATGTTTATGTGAGTGACAGCTATATGGAGCTGGTCCAGGTATTTGATGCCCAGCATCGTTTTCGTCATGTTGTTGGCAGCGGTAACAGGATCCGCCGCTTTGAGGCACCTACGGGAATTGTCGTTCGTCATGACAGGCTGTATGTAAACGAAATGCTAGGCAACAAGATATCCGTGTACGATTTGAGATAATGTCATGACTTGGTGTGCGAACAGGAACAATGGAAGATTGACCGGGTTTGTCCCGGTGGTTCTGTTTGCAATGGCATCAGTCCTGTTTGCTGCAGGAGCGGCGCATGCTGCCCGCGACGTGGGTTCGCAACGGGAATGCGCCACCTGCCATGTCAGTTGGCTCAAGGTGTTCAAGCAGGAGTCCATGCCGACCCTTATTCCCTATGAGAAGAAAATAGTTACCTCGACAGGCAAACAGGATTCGTCCAGTACAAACAAGATGTGTTTTTCCTGTCATGACGGATTTGTCCTCGACTCCAGGCAGGTCTGGCAAGGAAAGGGACACAGTCATCCGGTTGGTGTAGCGCCGCCACCTGGGATGCGAATCCCGACCTCAAACGGAAAAGAGGTCTTCCCGATGAATGATGATGGCAAGATGTATTGTGGAACCTGTCATACTGCTCACGGCGTCAATTGGTCAGAGAAAGAGTCACCCTTATTCATGCGGGTCAAGAATGTAGAATCCAGTTTGTGCCTGGCATGTCACCTGGACAGGAGTACCGGGCCGGTTGAAGGCAATCACCCGATTTTCGAGTCATTGAAAGACGTGCCAGCCGACCTGGTCGCGGCCGGCGCCAAATTCGGACCCGGAAAAAGTGTGATCTGCGAGTCCTGCCACATTGCCCATGTCGCGGATAATCCGAAGATGCTGGCGATTACGGCAAACAAGGCAGAGCTGTGCGGCAACTGCCATGCCGACAAGAAGACTGTTGTCGGTACCAAGCATGACATGGAAATCATGTCACCAACCCTGGTTAACATAAAAGGCAACACAGTCAAGCAAAGTGGAACATGTGTCGCCTGCCATACACCTCATAATGCCAAGGGCCCGGCATTATGGGCGCGTGAGCGCGTTGTTGGCGTTGATCCAAGCGCTGCCAGTTGCCTCGGCTGTCATAATGACGAATCAGTCGCACACAAGAAATCCATAAAGGGTCATAGCCACCCCGTTGGCAAGGACGTTGAAAAACTTGGCATCAAGGTCACCAGGGATGGCTGGAGTCACAACGGCAAGATCATTGTCGAAGGCAAACAGCTGTACAACTTGCCATTGTATGACCGTCATGGACAACGTTCACCCGGTGGCGGCTCGGTTGGTTGTGGAAGCTGCCATGACCCGCATGTATGGTCGGCAGCTCCGGGGGCCGAGGCGTCGAAGAAAAAATCTGATCCGAAGCGGGTCGAAGGCGACCTGACGTCGAGCTTTCTGCGTATAGCCGATGTGACTGGCAGCGAATTATGCATGAATTGTCACGTGGACAAGCGCTCCATACGCGGTACACGTCATGATGTCCGGCATTTCAAGGCCGAGGCACTGAAGCTCCGGAAACCTAAGAATAAGGATGCCAGGCTGCTTGAGCCGGAGCGTGGCGGTATCTGTACCCAGTGTCACCAGCCGCATGACGCCAAGGCGTTGCGCATCTGGGCCCGCGACACCGGACCTGGAGAAATGCCGGTGGAACAGCTGTGCCGGAGTTGTCACCAGGAGCAGGGACTGGCGTCCGACAAGTTGACTGGAGAGCACAGCCATCCGCTAGGAAAGATACAGAAGTCAAAAACCTCATTTCCCCTGTTTCCGGGCATGAAAGATCATACCGAGGACAAGATCGATTGTGCCAGTTGCCATAACCTGCACCAGTGGTCAGCGGCTGACCCGGGAGACAAGGGTGGGGCTATCAGCAAGGAAGGTGATGCCACGAATAGCTTCCTGCGCAAGCGGGCCGACGATGCCGGCTTGTGCCTGGATTGCCACCAGGACAAGGCGTCGGTGAAATCAACCGAGCACGACATGAATGTCACCGCGACCAAGGCGGTCAACGCGAAAAACCAGACTGTCAACGAATCCGGCATTTGTGGCCAATGTCACAGTGTTCATCATGCCAGCAACCGGATGTATATCTGGGCTCGTGATGTAAATGAGGCTGACGGTGTTAACGGTCTGTGCCTCAGTTGCCACGCCGACGGGAAACTGGCCGCGGACAAGCAGCCAGTGTATGCCCAACACCCTGCTTCCACCATGATCTGGAGTCCGCAGTTGCGCGCCCACTTTGAAAAAAGCCCGAGTGAAGCGCTACCGGTATTCGGAGAGTTCGGCAAAACTGACGCTATGGGTGTCATGACCTGTGCCACCTGTCATGATGCCCATCAGTGGAGTCCGGATCATGGCAAGAAAGGCCCCGGGAAGAACCTGGAAGGCGATGTGCGTTCCAGTTTCCTGCGGGTAAAAGACAGCAAGAATATTGTCTGTGCCGAATGTCATGGCGAAGATGCCATCTACCGCTACAAGTATTTTCACAGCAAGGATCAGCAGCGTAAGTACCCATTATTCCACTGAGGCCGGTCTGGATAATTCACTTACAGAACGTCCGGTTTGCAGTCACCGGCTGGGTTTGTATAGTTAAGCGAATAATGACACGCCGAGTGTCCTCATCGAGCCCTAAATAAACAAGAATATTCATGAATTCAGATTCCCGTGACCCGGTATGGGCTATCAAGCATGCTGCGCAGGTTGATGACGCCCTGCAATCAGTCGTGATCCAGGGCCTGCAAAGCGGGGAAGAGCTCAAGCTGTCGTCGGCCGGAAATGATTTCCGCGGGCGATGTACCACGCGCCTGCTTCGCCACGGTGGCTACATCATCAAGCTTCGCCTGGACGAATCGGGTGCGACCATTGATCCTGAAGCGATAACAACCATTCGGGCGCGTGAGCAGGCGCTGGGCGTATTTCATCCGGACAAAGGCTGGTTTGTGGCCAACGATGGCGCTGTCGACTATCTCGGCAACATTTGCCCGGAGCTGCAACCGCTAAACCAGTTATTTGAGCCGGAAAAGCTGGGGGACTTCACGACATTCCAGGGTTACGTCGGTGAAATGCTCCTTCGCGGATTGCGTGTACTTGCTCGTCATGCCACCTATCTTGATATTTCCATGTCCAATTTTGGTCGAGATCCAGGTAGCGGCCAACTCTATTATCTGGACGACGATCTTTATCCCGCGGGCGAGCATGATTTTGGCGCGTTGTCAGAAAGTATCGCCATCCTGTTCCGGGCTTATACTGAGACGCCCGTGGCCATGTGGGATGAGATTGGCGGGCAATTGAGAGAGTGCCTGGATACTGAACTGGGCCCTGCGGTGGTCGGCAAACTGGCCAATGCTATAGGTGATCCACCCTTGATGCGCCCGGAAGCAATCGATCGGCGAAATGCCTTGCTCAAGGGGCTGATCAGAAAACCGGTACCGCGCGATGTTGTGGCCCGCCCCAGTTCGTCACCGGAGCCGTCAAACCGTCGTATTGGACCCAAGGCTGACGGCCCGCCGCTGGTCGCATTATTGTCCGATATTCATGCCAACGTCGCCGCGCTGGATGCCGTGTTGGCACAGCTGGAGACGCGCAATATCGTGCGTATTATCGTTACCGGTGATGTTGTCGGATACGGGCCGGATCCTGGCGCCTGCGTCGATCGATTGATGAGCCTGGATAATCCCGTGGTTGTTCAGGGGAATCATGACCATGGTGCGGCTGTCATGAAACCGGAAGAAGTGATTGATAACTTCAACGGTGTGCCGCGTGATGTATTGTTATGGACGCAAAACGTATTGTCAGATGAGCAGAAAGCCTGGTTGGCGGCCTTGCCCAGAGAAGTGAAGCTGGACGATTGCTGGGCCATGCATGGCAGCCCGAAAGATCCGAGAAAAATGTATGGCTACGTCTACGTTATGACCTACCAGGACAACCTTGATGTGATCGAGACAGCCAATATAAATCGCTGTTTTTACGGACATACACATGTACCAGGAGTGTACAGGCGCCGTGGCAAGCAGGATGAATTGATCAACCGGGACAAGATTGTTCTGAAACCTGAAGATTTCGCGTTGATCAATCCGGGTTCCGTAGGCCAGCCTCGAGGCGGAAGACCCGGCGCTGAGTTTGCGTTGTTGTCGGAAGATCTGAACACCCTGGAGTTTTTCCGGATTGATTATCCCAAAGAAGGCTTGTTCAAGCGTATGCGTGAATCCGGATTGCCCGCCGGACTTGAAGAACGTATTCTCACCGGAAGGTAGTGTGAAGCAAGAAACTGGATTACCCGAATACCGGACAGGACAATGAGCAGAAAGAACCGATCCTATATTGCTCTTAGCGCAAGCCTGGATGACGTATTCAATTATGTCATTTCGGTCGCCTATGACGGCTGCATATCCCTGATCAATCGTGATGGCGAGGAAGCATTGTTATGTTTTCGCGACAAGCAGCTTTATAGTGCCGCATATGTCGGTCATGTCGGCGAAACGGCAATCGCAGCCATGAAGGCGCAAGCCTGGCGTTTTTGTTTCAGCAGCGATATTCCTGATTCCGGTTCGGGCCTGTCACTGGATTACAAGAGTTTCTGTGCAATTGAAGTGGCCGGCGGCCCTGAGTCGCCTGTACCCGGAAACGCAGAACCCGCTGAAGCGGAGCTGGCAACGGAACAGGTCGACGAACCAGATAGCGAGCAGGTTGTTCCGGAATCGGCTGAAGTCGCTATTCCACAGGAATCCGGGCAACAAGTTGCCAGTGCGGCTGACGATACGGAAACCAGTGAGCAGCCTGGTGGAATTGCCCCGGGCTTTGACAGGGCATCTTCATCCGATATTACCGAGCAGCAGTTGCTGGAATTGCAGACACGGTTTACCGGACATTTTTCCAAGGATGATGATGTTATTTACGCCACCCTGATACTGGATGACATGCGTCTTGATACGCTCGGCGGCAATCACACCCGCTTGCCAGACGCTGACCTGATCGCAGCCTGGGGTGACTGGATAGAGGATTGCGTGGTGTTGATGGAGCGTGCGGCCAATGGGGCAGGAACGGAAGATTCACGAAACGCGGTCAAGCAAGCGATTATCACCGGCAACGATGAGAGAGTCATCGTCATGTATATCAGTGACCCGGGTTACCATGTCGGTGCAATCATGCCAGCTAACGTGAGCCCGGCATTCATGATTGCGGATATGGACGATTTTGTCGGCAAGACCCGAAACCTGTTCGGGTAAAAGAACTTGAGGCGGAAAATCATGCCCATGCCAGCGTATCGTAGCTGCCAAGGGGATGCGGTCCCGCCCGATACAGCAGCAGGACCGCGTTCCTGGTCAGGCGGAGGCAACGTCTTTCAATGCAGCGCGCAGCCCGGACCAACCCATGCCAAGGTTGGTGGATTTTTGGGTGATCAGCACCATAAGCGTGCTTTCCTTGCCCGGGACAATGGACATGAAATGAAAGGTGTTGTCCGTGGTCATCTGTACTTCCTTGACCAGGTGCTTGGTATCGTCACCACGCTGCTTGGACAGCAGGTCTTCAACACGGCTGACGGTTTTGCCCCGGAACATATCTACCGCAGCGGCAGCAACCGCGTCCAGGTAAGTCTGAGTAAAATAGGGAACAGTGTGATGTGACCCGGTCAGCATGCCGGTATCCAGGTCTACAAGCGCTGTAGCCAGCGCGCCATCCACATCCGAAACAACTCTTTGACAAATTTCATCCAGCTTGCTCATTCTAGGTATTCTCCATAGGTGGTTAGTGTTGAATAAAATATTCGTGCGCGAGGTGATTCACCAACTGGTTAAAGTCCGCACGAATAATTCGGTATCATCCTGCCTTCATCAGGTCCGGCTGGATCAAAAACATCAGACTTAAGACAATCTCCTTGACCTTGGCTTTGTCCCGGGTGTCGAGCTCAAACACGGGATATTCCAGTCCTTCGTCTTCAAGGTATTTGTAAATCTTGTCTAGATGGGTTTCTTTCGCGAGGTCCATCTTGGTAAGACCAATGACGATCGGAGCATCCTTGACAATTTTCCTGAACTCTCCAAGAAAGAATTTCAGTTCCGCCAACGGGCTGGGTCGTGACTGGTCAACCAGGAGAACGACACCGGCGCTGCCTTTACCCAGTATGTCCCACATGTAGGAAAATCGTTCCTGGCCAGGCGTGGCATAAAGATGAATCTTGACACCACTTTCCAGTTGCAGTGTGCCGTAATCCATCGCAACTGTTGTTGTCGATTTCCCAATATCCTCGTTGCTCTGGACTTCAGTGCCAACCGGTTTGTCATCACTGATGGTATAAAGAGACGTGGTTTTTCCTGAGCCAACAGGGCCGGAAAAAACAATTTTTACCTGCCGGGCATCGGTGATTGCGTTAGACATAGACTGTATCCTGGTTAAATGACAGCGGCATTTGGTGCCGCGGTGAGCAAAGAGATGATGTCCTGGGCGGTTCGTCTTGCTTCAATGAAAATCATGCCGAGGTTGACTGATTTTTCGGCGACGATCGAAAGCACTGCATTGTTTCCGGCTTCTACCGTCAGGATGTAGCCGTTCTCGCCTTCGATCAAGACCTGTTTCAGTTTTCCCTGGGATAATTCCGTCGAAGCGGTTTGTGACAGAGACAATAATGATGATGCAATGGCACCAAGCCGGTCAGCACTTATCTTGTCGTCCAGAACGAAACTGATCGGAATACCATCCCTGGTGATAGCGGCACAGGCATGAATATGCTGTGAAGAATTGTTCAGCTCGATCAGTACGGGACGCAACCTGGAATCCAGGATGGTTCTTGTCAGAGCTGGTGCAGCATTCATCATGCGTAATCTCCAATGGTGACGCAATCGCCGGGTTATCGTGGAGCGCTGTCCACTGCGAGTAATCCTATTTAGTCTCTTATAGTTTATTGATTCTCAATATTCAAAATGATTGCAGCCAAAGATCTGTGAAAAACAGGATTGATCAAGTAAGAATTAGGTTACCTATGTTGTCATTAGTCCATATAAAATATACTAGTACTCTAGGCATGGTTATATCGCATCTATGGCAAGTGTTTGATTTAAATACTCTATTTAAGGGTTTGTTTTTGGTGATAGTGACTGGTATTGAATTAGGCCGCCGAAAAAATACGTGTATAGGGCCATTTGACGAATATCAATATGATTAATGTGTTTTTAACGATTATCACCTGTTGAATGTGAATATTTGTAAACCGCAGGCGTTTGCCAAATGGCGCCATGCCGTGTCATCAGGGCCCCGTGCCCGCTTCTCCAGATGAATACCGGGGGCATGGGCGGACATGTTTTTGAATCGGGCGGTTAGTATCGAAATTTCAACTGAAACAATGGTGCTCAACGGGAGCGCCTTCGGATGTTAAGTAGAAATGCGACTGATCGTGAAATCGTGAATGTGAATATATAACCATGTTAGCTAAACATCGCCAGTATAAAATCAATGATGTGCTAACTGGCAAAGCGGAAAGTCATCATCTGCGCCGTCGTCGTTGGCCGGGCACACGTTGGCCACGCGTGCGTTGGGATGAATCCGGTATCGAGGCATGGAAGGCATCCAGACAACCCTGGGCTGAGTAAGTTCTCTTTCGGATATCAGGACGATGCGAAACCCGAGTGCGGGTCGGTCATCAGTAGTGTTAAGCCAGGGGCATTCGACAAGCAGTTGTTTCAGGTGGTGTTGATTGAGATAAACCAGTTGCGGTCGTTGACCGTGGCGCGCTTCAAAAGCGTTAATCAGGCCAAGAATATAGGACAGCATGAAACTTCTCCTTTCTGCCGGGGTGATCCGCCTGCTCAGGCAGGATTCCCGCCATAATCGTGCCAAAACCGCCGTAAAGCAGTCTTTGATATACCTCAAATTATAGGCCCCTCAGGGGTTGTTTCTAGGAAACAACAGCAAAATTTTGTAGACTGTAACCATTATTGACATCCGGGCGGGGCTACCCGGAAGGATGGATTGACCCCGGGGTCATGAAGACGGTCAAACAATAATCAGGTCGGTGGATGGAGAAGAATTATGCAGGTAGCAACTTTTGTGTTTGTTGGGTTTTTCGCAGGCTTGTTTCTGTACGCGGTCCTGATTTACAACAACCTGGTCAGGCTCAAGCATAATGTCGATATGGCTTGGTCAAATATCGACGTGCTGCTGAAACAACGCCATGATGAATTGCCCAAGCTGATTGAAACCTGCAAGCAATACATGAAACACGAACGCGAAGTGCTTGAGAACGTCGTCAAGGCCAGGGCTTCTGTTGCCAGCGCCCGGGAACAGGGCGATGTTGCCGCTTTGGGTGCCGCAGAAACCCAGATGCGACTCGGCCTGGGCAACCTGTTTGCAGTAGCGGAGAATTACCCGGAACTGCGCGCCAACGAGAATTTCCTGCATCTGCAAAACCGCATTTCCCAGCTTGAGGCGCAGATCGCGGATCGCCGTGAATTTTATAACGACAGCGTAAATGCCAATAATGTGCGAATTGACCAGTTCCCCGACCTGGTGGTGGCCAGGATTCTGCGCTTCGAAGCCAGGAAATTGCTAAAGTTCAGTAACTCTGAAATCCGGGACGTCGATGTCAAATCACTGTTTGGCAGTTAGCTTGCGCCGCCTATAGCAGAACAGCCGGATGCTTGAAGCGTTTATTCTGGCCCTTGAGCCTGGCGAGGCGGTAGCCGCGATGATCGTGGCAGCCGTTTTATCCGCAGTGACGGCGTACAGGAGCTACCGGAATATCCATAACGCTCGCCTGATTGAAGACCACCCTACCAGTACCGCCCGTTCGGCCCACCAGGGTTATGTAGAGCTTGAAGGAACCGGGCACTTTATTGACGATACAAGATTGCGCGCGCCGTATTCGGGCAAGGAATGTCTGTGGTATCGATATGTTGTCGAGGAGGCCGTACAAACCAGGAATGGACGGCGCTGGAAGGCGGTTGAGCGCGGCGAAAGTTCCGACACGTTTCTCTTGGTGGACTCAACAGGCCAGGTGGTTATTGATCCCGATGGCGCAGAGGTGGTGCCGGTTCAGCATCATCGATGGACTTCATCGCTGGGAATGAAATATGCGGTCGGGCATCAAAAGACACTGGCAGCTGTAGCGGGACTGCTGAGCCTGTCATCCGGCAGGTTTCGTTATACCGAGGAATACCTGTTTCCGGGAATGGCCGTCTATGCAATTGGCCTGCTGAAGAATTTGCAGTCCCATGTGGGCTCGATCTCGCTGCGTGACCGAGTTGCCGAGGTCCTGCGTCAATGGAAGCTCGATCAGCAACAGCTTGTCAATCGCTTCGATCTTGACGGAGACGGCAAAATAGATGACAAGGAATGGATGCTGGCCAGGCAGGAAGCACGACGGGAAGCGGCAAGAATTCAGCAGGAGGAGTTCAAGCAATACAATGACGGACTGAACATTATGATAAAGCCTGCGGAGACCAGGAGACCGTATATCATATCCGGCATACCGCCGCGCAAACTGGTATCCCGTTATCGCTGGCGTGGCGCATTTGCCCTGGCGGCATTTTTTGCATGCGGCGCGCTGGCAGTATACATTTTCAATTTGCGTGTAGCAGTGATGATCCAATAACCGGGCTCGCCCCGATCGGAGCAAGTTGCAGTGATGAAGTACAAGTGTAGTAGCGGGCTGGCCATATCGATAATTGTACTGTTGCCTGCCTGTTCTTCCATGTTACCCATGTCGGACCAGCAGCGTTGTGACAGCCTCATTGAAACAGCCTGGAATGAGCTGACTGAGGCCAGGTTGTCCAGCCTGAGTGAGGGCTGGCGCCTGACAAAAGCGTCAAAGTTTCTGGCGCAGGCCAAGGTCAGGCAGGAAACCGAGCGCTTTGAGTCCTGCGTGGAAAAGGCAAACATTGCGCGCGACCTGATTGCCGGCAAATCTGACTAGCTGGCTGCGGGCATGACCGACGATGCACCGTGGCCCGCCCGTGATGTAGTCGGGGCTAGAGTGTGACCAGGTGATCCATCGGGTTGATACTGTGCGTACCAACAGGCAGTACGCGATTGATCTTGATATCGTCTTCACCCAGTACTCGTGCCGACAGGTCGATAATGGATCGATGGGTTAATGGTGTCTTGTTGGCCGTCAGCACCAGGGCCACTTTGGGTTTGAGGCGACGTGACCGGTTGATAGTGACGACGACGCCAATGGCGCCGGTGCTGAGTTCGACCAGGCTGCCGATAGGGAATATGCCCATGCAGCGAATAAACTCTTCAATCAGTTCACCGTTAAAATCCTTGTCACGCCACTCGTACATTTTTTTCAATGCTTCCTCGGCAGACATGGGATCACCATAGGTTCGCTCACTGGTAACGGCATCGTATACATCCACGATTGCGCCAATCGAACCGAACAATGTAATGCGGTCTTCTATCAGCCTGTTGGGATAACCTGTGCCGTCCCAGCGTTCATGATGTTGCGTGGTAATTTCCTGGACTATTCCTGAAACACCGCCGGACTGCTCCAGAATGCGCAGGCTCCAGGCAATGTGGCTCTCCATGATCTTGAATTCCTTTTCGTCCAGCGGGCCGTTCTTGTCCAGGATCCTTGGGGGCAGCATCGCCATCCCAACGTCATGCAGCAAAAGGCCCATGCCCAGTTCAATCAGTTCGTCTCGTGGCAGCACCAGGTGCCGGCCAAAGGCCAGCCCGATAATTGCGCAACGTATGGAATGCAGCGCGGTGTATTCGCTCAGTTCCTTGAGCTGACTGAGACACATGAGCGCATCCGGGTTGCGCAGCACGCTGTCGGCCATGTTGGTAATGACTTTTCGCGCAGCTTCCAGGTTGATGGTTTTTCTGTTGCGTATGCTTTCAAGCGCAGCGCGAATGGCGACACGGGCATCGGACTCGATTTTTTTTGCCGTTGCCAGCTCTTCTTCAAAGCTTTTCTTGTCTACATATGGCTCGGTTTTTGGCAGGTTATACCGTTTTGGTTTGACCTTGGTCTCCGAGATCAGTTGATCAAACTTTTTGTTTAAGGTCTTTTCCTTTTCCTTGAGTACCTGCATCCGTTGCTGGAAACCGGAATTGGCTTGTGTTGGCGAGACATCTTCACCGAGTTCTATGTCAATATAAACATAGGTGCAACGTTTGCGAAGTTCGTTGATCTGGTTGTCGTTGGTGATCTTGAAGCCCTGGAACAGAAATGGAGTTTCAGTCCACGGGCGATCAAGCTCCGATATATACATGCCCGTGGTGACATCTTCGACCGGAATTTGTTTTTTCATTGTACTTGTTAGACCCCCAGTTACTGATTATTCCGTGCGCGCACCCGGCATTCCTGGCGTGGGCAGCATGACTTATCTTAGCCGAAATTCCGTCTCAAACCATCTATTGAGACAATATTTTAACAAAAATTTTACTGTTATCCGTGGCGCCCGTCTACGCGTGGCTTGATCAGGATGGGCATGTACATAGCACTAAAAATAGCAAAGGCCGTGATCCATAGAGCCTGGGAAATACCGATAAGCAGCAGGTACTGGCCGCTGAGGATTGCGGGCAATAGTGAGCGAGTAATTGCGCCGATCAGCAGCAGCGAAAATGCCAACGTCAGCAGGGGCCTGGACTCATAGATATCCCGACCGGTGTGACCAAGAGCGACGCGTGCCATCATGCCCAATGTAATCATGCCAATAGCGCCGTAGCTGAGCGCATGCAAGCCCAGATTGGGGTCCAGCCACACGGAAAGTGCGTGCAAGCTGAATCCGGCCGGAATCCAGCTGTAACCGACATATAACACCCATAGCATTGGTGTTTTGTGGATGCCGTGGGCATACCAGCCAAAAAGCCTGGTTCCGTGGGTGACTGCCAGCAGGCCGGCTGTTGTCATGGAGATTTCAACGTAATCACCCATTACCATCAAAATCCCGTGTAGCGGCATGAGGATCAGGTTGGTTATGTCCACCCAGCGCCAGTTTTTGACCAAAACCGGCGCTGGTGAGGCCGGGTTATAGAGACCTTTTTCGATAAAAAACGGGATAACCCGGCGACCCATCAAGGTGATTAACAATATTATAGTGTAGAGGCCTAAAGTGACGGCATCGCGACTGGTGCCATGGTTGGTGATCGTTGCCAGGTAAAACCAAAAATTGGCGCCGGTTAGTACGATCAGGCAAGCCCAGATGCCCAGTTGTTTCCATTGCCTGACGCGCGCGATCGGCCGAAAAACAGCCGCTACCAGAAGCAGGTCGAAACCGATATCCAAAAATGCCATAAGAATCAGCGCGTTTGAAACTGGCAATGCCGGCATTATCCGGGCCGCAGCCCAGGCAGCCGCCAAAATGAGCAGCCTCCAGCCATTCGTGGTCTGGACGCCGGTCCAGTTTTTTACCGCTGTCAGCAAAAAGCCGGCTATCACCGCGAAGCCGAAGCCGAAAACCATTTCATGACTATGCCATTGCGCGGGCGATAGCTTGATTGCCGGAAGATCGGTGCCCTGGTGATACAGCCATGCCCAGAAAATGACCGAAATGCAGGAGAATAATCCCGCCATCATAAAAAAAGGGCGAAATCCCAGGTGCAAAAAGGAGATTCGATACGGCTTTTGTTCGTCTATATTAAGCATAGTTCTCTGGTTCCCGGGAGCGGTGCTGATATTTTAGTCGTCTGCGCAATGGTTGGCGATGAGGAGCCGATCCGATCCGGGACACCGGTGCAAACGATTTTCATCGGCATCGGTTTAGTGGACTGAGCTCCGGTACAGCCAAAATCTTTAGTTATTATAAGGTAAAAACCGAAATATTTGGCGAGCACTTTGTGATGTTTGTTGACATTTGTTCACCGCATACCGTGTCGCAATCTTCGATCTCTTGCTAAAGTTGATGAAATCGGGGCCCGCGAGGTACCCAAAAAACATAATACAATTAAAATCCATCAAGGAACGGTTGAAGTGCGAGGTCGCGAACATTATTGCCTGAGCAGAGCCCGAAGGTCCTGGACTCTACGGGTAATCCGTAGCCTGCTGGTATTCGGGTTGCTGGTGTTTGGTTTGACGGAATCTGACCTGCTCAGGGCAGATCTTCAAATGGCGCGCGTCGCCTCATCCAATAACTTCCCCCCGGTAAACGTACTCGATAACAATAATAATCTGACCGGGTTTGGCGTCGAGCTTTCAGATGCTGTATTTGCGGAAATCGGGCTGCGTGTCAGTCGTCGTCATTCATCATCCTGGGTTCAGGTGCAGGACTGGCTGCAGAGCAACAGCGTTGATGTCATTCATGATGTAGGCTATTTGCGGGAGCGGGACGAGACGATGGATTTTTCGTCACCGATTCTGGAAATGCGTGAAACCATTTTTGTCCGGAACCGGCAACAAGGCATCGATAGCCTGAAGGATCTTGATGGCAAAACCGTAGCGTGCGTCAAGAATCATATCAGCCACTTGTACCTCAAGAACTATCCCGGCATAAAATGCAAAATCGTTGATACGCCACTGGCAGGTCTTTACGAGTTGATTCGTGGAGAAGTGGACGCGTACATCTACCCCGACGCCATTGTCTATTATTATCTTCAGGAGCTCGGGCTTGAGCGAAAAGTAAAGGTCGCCGGTAAAAGCTTGCGCACGCTTTGGTGGGGTATGGCGGTCAGGAGTGGAAACCGCGAGTTGCTGGAACGCATCAACCAGGGAATTGCCAGGACAAAGGATAGCGGTCGCTACCAGGAAATCTACCAGAAGTGGTTTGGCCGGGCGCCGTTTTCAGGTTATTCGAGAGAGCAGTATTTCAGCGCCCTGGGTATTGCTGTGGCTGTCACCCTGCCACTCGGCATTATCATGGCATTGCTGTTTTACAACCGACGATTGCGCCGGGCCAGGGACGAGCTTACCGAGGCAATCATGGAGCTGCGCAGGACACGGGTGGACCTGAACGAAGCATCCGGTCAGTTACAGGAACTTGCCGCAATGATTCCCGGTGCCTTGTACCAGGTAGTTGTGAAGTCGGATGGATCAAGCCAGTTGACCTTTATTACCGATGGCGTAACCCGGTTGACCGGGCTGCCACCGGCAACAATGATTGAGCAAAGCGAACTGGGGCGTTCGGCGATATATATTGATGATCAAATGCTGGTTGAGCAAACACTGCTGGAACATACAAGGACCGGGGAAGACTGGTCATTCGATTTTCGTTATACCAATGTTTTGACCGGAAAGGTTTCCTGGGCACGCACCACCGCTACCGCCCACACGAACGAACACGGGGAAACGGTCTGGAACGGAATTCTTCTGGATATTTCGGAACTCAAGTCTGCGCAAATCAAGCTGAAGTCAGCTTATGATGAAATGGAGCGCATAGTCGAAAGACGTACACAGCAGCTGTACGAAGCGAACGAACGGTTGCGCGAAGAGGTGCGCATCAGAAAGCAGGCGGAGCGCGAAGCAACTGACAATGCACAGCGAACCCGTGCCATCGTTGACAGCACCCTGGACGCCATTATCACTATCGACAGTCAAGGAATCATTCAGTCAGCCAACCAGACCACTGTTACAATGTTCGGGTACGAAATGAACGAATTGCTCGGTAGCAGTATCCATATCTTTATGGAAAGTGACTTTGCCGGGCATCATGACAGGTTTATCAAGGACTATCACGACTCCGGTGTATCCGAGATCATGCGCAATTCGCTGGAGATAAAGATGGTAACCAAGTCCGGAAACAAAATCCCGGTCGAAATCACGGTAACCGAAATGAGTCTTGATGACGGCGTCAATTTTGTCGGCGTGATAAAGGATATTCGTGAGCGCAAGCGCATTGAGAAGATGAAGGATGAATTCATCTCATCAGTCAGTCATGAGCTGCGGACGCCATTGACTTCCATCCAGGGTGCGCTGGGTATTATCAAGGGCGGGCTTGTGGGCGAGGTGCCCGAGGAATGGTCCGAGCTTCTGCGCATCGCTGATAACAACAGCGTCCGCCTCGGCAAGCTGGTGAATGATATTCTGGATATCGAGAAGCTGGAGCTTGGCAAGATCCGGTTTACATTCAACAAGGAAGATATTGTCGAGGTGGTCGGCCGGGCTATTGCTGACAATGCCATGTATGCCGATGTTCACGGGGTCGGCGTTTCATTTGAGCCGGCAGTGGAGCACGCCATGGTCAACCTGGATGCCGAGCGTTTTGGCCAGGCGCTGGCCAACCTGCTGAGCAATGCCGTCAAGTTCTCGAAAACAGGTACAATGGTCAGGGTGAGTGTTGCCTGTATTGATGAAAAGGTGAGAATTTCGGTCAGCGACAAGGGCCCTGGTATTTCGGAAGCCTTCAGATCGCGTGTGTTCCAGAAGTTTGCCCAGGCTGACGAAGTTTCTGCTTCGGGAATCGGTGGTACCGGTCTCGGGCTTAGCATCGTGAAGGCTATCGTCGAGAAGCACGGTGGCCAGGTAGGCTTTGACAGTGAAGTCGGCAAGGGCGCAACTTTCTACATCGAACTGAAACAGGTTGATTAGGGCCGACCCCCGGCGCATCGAATAATGAGCCACACACTGTATTCCATTGTCGAATCACCCGTTCACCCGAATTTCTCCATGCTGTATCGCAACCTGGGGCTGTCCGAGCGCCGTTTCAACTCCATGCGCAAGGCAATCAGTGGTCTTCGGCAGGCTGTGCCTGATTGGGTTGTGGCGGAGTTCTTTTACGGGTATGGCAATAATTATGCCGGCATCAACCTCAGTAACCTGGATGTGTTTCTGCGCAGCCTGCAAAAATACGCCCCGGCCGCAAAGGTTGTAGTGCTTGTGGACAAGGCGGAGCGTGTGTACGTGGACCGTCTTGCCGAACTGTTCCCATTGCACGCGGTGTTGATTCACCCGGTCCTCGAGCAGGACCTGGCGGCAATTCTGGTTTCCGCCTGATCGCGCAAGGATACGCATCGCCGGAACTCTGGGGTAGAATCCGTCTGCTAATGAATCAACCCGGCCCTGCAGCCCTTTCTACGGATTTTTATGAGCGACGACAAGAAAACCAATTTCATTCGCCAAATCATCGACGCCGATCTTGCCGCTGGCAAAAACGAAGGCAAGGTAGCCACGCGTTTTCCGCCCGAGCCCAATGGTTACCTGCACATCGGTCATGCCAAATCCATTGTCCTGAATTTTGGCGTTGCCAGGGATTATGATGGCACTTGCAACCTGCGTTTTGACGACACCAATCCAGGAAAGGAGGACGTGGAGTTTGTCGAGTCCATCAAGGCTGATGTCCACTGGCTCGGTTTTGACTGGAATGAACGACTGTATTTTGCCTCTGATTATTTCGAGCAGTTGCATGATTTTGCCGTGGAACTTATCAGAAAAGGAAAGGCCTATGTTGACGACCTCGGTGCCGAGGAAATCCGCCAGTACCGTGGCACACTGACGGAGTCTGGCAAGGACAGTCCCTACCGCAACCGCACGGCGGAGGAAAACCTGGATCTGTTTGCGCGCATGCGTGCCGGCGAATTTGCCGACGGCGAAAAGGTTCTGCGCGCGAAAATCGACATGAGCTCAGCCAACATTAATATGCGTGACCCGGTTATCTACCGGATTCGCCATGGCGTACATCATCACCAGACCGGCGCCGAATGGGTCATCTACCCGATGTACGATTTTACCCACTGCCTGTCAGATATGATTGAAGGCATCACTCACTCGTTGTGCACGCTGGAATTCGAGGATCATCGGCCACTGTACGACTGGGTGCTGGATGTGCTGGAGACCCCGTGTCATCCGCAGCAAATCGAGTTTTCGCGGCTGAACCTGGAATACACGGTCATGAGCAAACGCAGGCTTACCGAGTTGGTGGACGAAGGTTATGTAGAAGGCTGGGATGATCCGCGCATGCCGACCATCGCCGGTTTGCGCAGGCGCGGGTATACGCCGGCGTCGATTCGCGATTTCTGCGACCGCATTGGTATTACCAAGTCTGACAACATTGTCGAAATGGCGGTGCTGGAGGACTGTGTGCGTAACGATCTCAATGAAAACGCACCGCGGCGTATGGCGGTGTTGCATCCCTTGAAGGTTGTAATCAGCAATTATCCCGAGGACAAAATCGAGAACCTGAAAGCGCCAAACCATCCCCAGCGCGAGGACCTCGGCGAGCGCACCATTCCGTTTACCCGCGAAATCTATATCGATCGTGATGATTTCATGGAGCAGGCCCCCAACAAGAAATTCAAACGATTGGTAACAGGCGGAGAAGTGCGGCTGCGTAATGCTTATGTCATCCGTTGTGACGAGGTGGTTAAGGACGGCCAGGGTGAAATTATCGAGCTGCATTGCAGCTATGATCGGGATACCCTGGGTGCCAACCCCGAAAACCGGAAGATCAAGGGCGTAATCCACTGGGTGTCTTCAAGCCTGGGGGTGCCGGCCGAGATTCGTCTTTATGACCGGTTATTTGCCGTGGCCAATCCCGGCGCCAAGGGCGCTGACTATCGTCAACAGCTTAACCCGGATTCATTGCGCACCCTGACTCACTGTTTTGTCGAGCCAGCACTGGCTGACGCGGAACCGGGCGAGGGCTTCCAGTTTGAGCGTGAAGGCTATTTTTGTCTGGACCCGGTCCGGCAGGTGGGGCATGACTCGGGTTCCGATCGGGCACAAATGGCGGTTTTCAACCGAACCGTCACCTTGCGCGATACCTGGGCCAAGATCTCGGCCAAATCAGGGGACGAATAGGATCGGTTCAATACCGCCAGGCGATATTGCGGCAGCGGCACGTCGGTTCATGCATCGCGGACCCGGACAGGTTTCCGATAATCTTTTTTCTGATTATACCGAGACGTGACGATAGTTGGGGCGCAGCGCATCGGCCATGTCCAGCCGATCCGAGAAATACTGGGCAATTGCGCGGCCTTGTACCCGATCCAGGACCTGGTAGCGGTAATTCATGCCAAAATGCCCCGGTTTGCAAAACAAGGCCTGTACTTCGTCTATCTGGCTGGCAAGGCGGGTGTCGCACACCAGGTCGTATTGGTGTGACCCGGGGTCGTAGGCGTTGATGGTGACCATTAACATAGTTCTGTCCAAATCCGGTTTGACCAAAGTTTGCAATATTGTAAACAGAGGGGTTGAGACCTTTCTGAGTACATTTATAGTCTAATCTTAGACAATCTGCCGGCATTGTCGTCCAAAATGTCGACATCCTGTCTGTAATTTGTGTCCGGTCATCGACCATGACATGTCCCTGTCACGGGTTACAATCAGCTCTATCGACGGATAAAGAATTCCAGTGCCCGTCGCATGTTTTGAGCTGGTAGACTTCGCCGCCCTGACGTCCAGTAACCCTGCGGTCCCGAGACTGCGCTTTGACGGGAGTATGAATATGAGCAGCCAGAGTACAGAAACGAATCAGCAAGTACCGGCCGACAACGAGGTGCCGGCGTGCTCAACCGGTCGCAGCCTGGGCATAAAGTGCGCCGTGATTTCCTGGGTGGCACCGCTGCTGGCAGTGATCATGCTTTACATCGGGTTGCGCTTTCCGGTGCTGAGTGTATTCAATATTGTCGTTGTTGGTTTTGGTGTCATGGCAATGATCCGCTCGGTAAACCATATTCGCCGGTTTGGTGCCTGCGGCCTTGGCGGCCATATCGTCATTGGCGGTATTCTCAACGCCGCTATCCTGGTGCTGGTATTTATCTACGTATACACCTCGG
The DNA here is from genome assembly GCA_029880545.1 of Gammaproteobacteria bacterium. NCBI lineage: Bacteria > Pseudomonadati > Pseudomonadota > Gammaproteobacteria > Gammaproteobacteria bacterium. The sequence goes on from JAOUOD010000001.1 coordinate 355,850, forward strand.
GTGACCCCCTGGGTATTCGCGTGCCATCCTGACCGGTCCCGGGATCTGTATTGATAAAAAATGGCGCCCGTGGCGCCTTGTTTATGCGACTGGCAACGTAAAACTGAAGGTACTGCCTCGCCCCGGCGCGCTTTTGACTTCGATGGCGCCATCCATCAGTTCGAGCAGCCTCCGGGTAATGGATAGTCCGATTCCGTAACCGTCAACGCCGGAGTTCTCGGCACCGGCACGTTCGAATGGCTGGAACAGTTTTTCAAGTTGTTCTGGCTCCAGTCCGATACCGGTATCAATTACCGATACCTTTACCCGGCCGTCAGCAACCGATTCACATGTCAGTGTTACGGTTCCGCTGTTCCTGTTGTACTTGATTGCATTGGATATGAGATTGAGCAATACCTGTTTCAGACGAAACGGATCAGCCAGGCAGTTGATGCGGGAATCCGTAATGCGATTGTCGATTACCACGCTGTTTCTTGCGGCAAGGTTATCGTGAAGCATGATGCAGTTATTGACCAGCGTGATAAGTGACACAGTTTCCCTGTTGATCGTGATCTGGCCAGAATCAATTTGTGAAAGCTCCAGCACCTCGTTTACCAGCTGCAGAAGGTGTTCACCGGCCTGCAGAATTTCTTGAATCGACGACTGATGGTTATCGCCCATCATTTCGTCCATTTCCAGAAGCTGTGCGTAGCCAAGTACGGCATTGAGAGGTGTGCGTAACTCGTGACTCATGCGTGACAGGAATTCGGTTTTGGCGTTGTTGGCCTGTTCGAGCTGATTCTGCGCCTGGTTCAGTTTTTCAATAAACTGAATGCGCTCAATAACCGGGGCAAGGTGCGCCGCCATTTTTTGCATGATTCTCAACTGGCGTTCATCCGGTGGTCGCACCCCTTCGTTGCCGATGGTGCCCGTGCACAGCGTTCCGAAGTTCTTTCCCGCCAGGCGGATTGGAATATTGATTACAGTCCAGATATCCAGCGCCTTGACGATTGCCTTGTCCGTCCGCGGGTCTTCGTACATGTTGTCCACCACCAGTGGTACATCACTGTTGATAACGTCAACCATGAACGGATCACCGGATATTTGCAGAGTCGGGTAGCTGCTGGAAATATTGTCGGCAATCGTGCCACTGGCACTAATCAGCTTGACATAGTCATCCTCCTCGTTGGCGAGGATATACATAAGCGCATAGGAGTAGCCGACCTGTTTCTGCATGGCGTCTGATGTCGCCGCCAGTGCATCGTCGTAGCTTGTCACATTCTGCAGCCGCCTCGACCATTCAAGCAGGAAGCGATTTTCTTCCTCCAGTGCCTGCAATTGCTGTTCCGCTTCCATGGTTTTGCTGATATCCCAGCAGTAGCCGAGATAGCCAATAAACTCGCCGTCACTGTTGTATCGGGGAATGCCGGTATCCAGGATCCAGCCGTAACTGCCATCAGCACGACGTAACCTGAATTCCATCTGGAATTTCGCGCGCGCAGCAAATGCAGCGTTGCAAGCTTCAATGGCGCTGGTGAGATCGTCAGGATGAACGCATGTCGCCCAGGCGGTACCCAGTTGCTGTTCCATCGGCAGCCCGGTGTAGTCGAGCCATGCATTGTTAAACCAGATTCCGTCATTATTGGTATCGGAAATCCAGATCATTGCAGGCGCCGCGCAAGCCATATTGCGGAAGTCTTCGTCAGACAACTGTTTGCAAAATTCGCTGGCAAGTGAAGAAGAGGTAGTCAAGGTAATTATGGCTATGAATATTGTTGGACGAAATTCCCGTTTAGATAATAGGCAATAGTGCCCCGTATGTAACGCGCCCCATGTTAAACAATTGTTATCAACTGTTAAATAATCAGTATTCCCACAAATAAAACGCCGTAACACACCGTCGTGATCAGACGGGTGTTACGGCGTGAGCCAGTCAGTATTTCAGTGTCAGTAGTGGCTAGGCTGCCGAGCGGTTTTGCTGACCTGAAAACGTGCGACGTTTTTTGTTTCCAGTGGCGGCCTTGCCATCACCGCGCCTCGGTCGATAGCTGGAGCCTGTAGATTCCTGTTTGTCCCGGTACTGCGCTTTTTTCTTGAAGCCACCGGTATTGCGACGACGTTTCGCGGGGTCGGCGGCTTCGCGAACCGGCGCATGTTTGGGTTCAAATCCTTCCAGGGTGTCCGTCTGAATACGGGACTTGATCAGTTTTTCGATTTCCCTGAGACGAGAGAACTCGTGATTGCCAATCAGGGAAATCGCCGTTCCCTTCTTGCCGGCACGGCCGGTACGGCCAATGCGGTGGACATAGTTCTCAATATCATCCGGCAGTTCGTAGTTGACTACGTGCGAAAGCTGGTTGATATCGATACCGCGGGCGGCGACATCGGTCGCCACCAGGGTTCTGACCTTGTTCTTTTTGAACATGGCCAGTGCCCGGTTACGTTGACCCTGGCTCTTGTCACCATGAATGGCCGCGGCACGAATGCCCTTGCCGTCCAGTTGCTTGGCCAGTCGATCGGCGCCTCGCTTGGTGCGAGTAAATACCAGAACCTGTTCCAGGTCGTGCTGGTCGAACAGGTGTGCCAGCAAGTCGGTCTTGCGATCGTTGTCGACCTTGTAGGCGGTCTGGGTAATATTTTTTGCCGTGGCGTTGGGCTTGGCTACCGAGACTTCTTCCGGGTTGGACAAGTAACTGCCAGCCAGCCCGCGAATGGTGCTTGAGAAGGTGGCGGAAAAAAGCAGCGTCTGGCGTTTCTTGGGAATGGCGCGGAATATCCGCTCCATGGCCGGAGCAAAACCCATATCCAGCATGCGATCGGCTTCATCAAGAACGATAAATTCCACCGCTGACAGGTCAATGGAGCCGCGCTCAAGGTGATCGATAAGTCGTCCAGGTGTCGCCACCAGGATATCCACGCCACGGCGAAGTGCCTTGAACTGTGCTGTCATACTGACACCACCGTAAATCGGCGTTGATTGGATGGACAGGCCTCTGCCGTATTTGACAACGCTGTCGTTGACCTGGCCGGCCAGTTCCCGGGTTGGCGTCAGCACCAGGGCGCGTACCCTGGGCTTGCCCCTGGATTCGGTAGCAGACAGCAGGTCAAGCATCGGCAGGGTAAAGGCAGCGGTTTTGCCGGTACCGGTTTCGGCGCTGGCCATGACGTCTTTGCCTTTGAGGATAACCGGAATTGCTGCTGCCTGGATGGGTGACGCAGTGGTATAGCCGGCCTTGTGAATGGTCTGGAGAAGCTCGGCGCGAAGGCCAAGTGAATCAAATGACATAAGTACTCCTGATCACGTGACGTGATCGGTTGTTGCGCTGGCATTGGCCAGGGCAACCGGTTTTACGACGCAGCTGCGTCGTATTTGGACAATGCGGTGATGATCCCGGAAAGCTAGATGGACACATGAACCGCGCAGGGTTTGAAGCTACCCGCGACGGAGAGATTGGGGCTGAACTAGCAAAGTCGATCGTGTTGATCAGACCTGCATCAGTACCTGAAGTTCCACGAGGTAATTGGCGCTGTCGGTCGGTGTAGACCGGGCGCCTGACTGCAAACGCGCGCGGAGCCTAACACAGGGCGGCGTGAATCCCCAGTGCTTATTGTGTGTATGATGAAAAAAAGTTGGCCTTTTTAAAAATGGGGGTGTAGAGTGATGTTTGCTGCAGAGTCGCAGCGGCGTTTTGGTTTACCTTTTTTTGGCCCACCGAATCCACCGTTCTATCCTGCAGTGACAATTCTGTTTAATTATAAAGGTAAAGATCATGTCTACAGGTACAGTAAAGTGGTTCAATGAAGCCAAAGGTTTCGGCTTTATAGCCCAGGATGATGGTGGAGCAGACGTATTCGTTCATTTCAGCGCTATTCAGGGCGACGGCTTCAAGACCTTGTCTGAAGGGCAAAAGGTATCCTTCGATATTAATGAAGGACCTAAAGGCCCACAGGCGGCCAACGTCGTTCCTCAGTAAGCTGGTTCCGGGGTATCGATCTCCAGGAATGATTTTCAAAGCCCTGCCTCCCGGCAGGGCTTTGTTTTAGCTTCTACTCTTAAAGGCTGGGTTCCGTTGGGGTCCAGACCGTCGGTAGTCATTGCCATTTCTCATGGAATCTGAGCGATCTATGGCTGGTTGATAAAGATCCCAGTCGGGCAGGATTGTTTTTCCGGTCGGCACGTTGTCCGGGAACGCTTTTATTATTGGACGATTGTCAGAGAATACAATGTTATATCTGTCGCCTTGGTATTCTCTATTTCCCTGAATTGAACTTCCGGTCCTGACCCGGTTGTTTATCCGTGGGGAATGTCGGTGACTCGAAATATTGCATATCTGGTACAGGTTTCAATTTGCCAATCCAGGCCAGGTGATTCCACCGGGTTTCCAAAGCCGGCCAATCATGACGGCCACTGCCCGGATTTCTTTGTGCCTGGGGAGCAAGTCGCTGCGCAGCGTAAAAGCAGCCACCGGAACCCGCTCTGGCGGTTTTGGACAGTTTTCCTTGATCTACCCGTGGTCAATGCAGGAATCCGGGGTAAATCGACATGCGTATCAGTGACGTGGCAACGAGTCCCCCGGCAGCCATGTGATCGGCGAGTGCATACCAGTTGCCGCCGCTATGGCTGTTTTCGACCAAAGCTTGTCGGGAGTTCCAGTGCCCGGGCGCATACATATCAGTGTCCTGGTGCCTTAAAACCATCCTAAAAAGCGGGTAGAGGTATGATTTGGGTGCAGACAGGTCACGAAAAAGTCAGTATATTGATTCTCAGTTACACAGTCCCGGCAACAAAATTAGACGCCAGTCAAACAGGAGGAGCGGGTTGTGGAGAATATGGCGCTGATATTCGGCACGGCGTTGGTCATTTATCTGTTATGGCCAAAGATTCAGTCGTGTTTTTTGTTCCAGAAGCAGCGAGACCTTCCCATTCGTGGTCTTGAGGAAGTTGTCGGTCGGGACAAGGTCGATTCGACCATGCTGCTGTATTTTTACAGTCCCAACTGTGGGCCTTGTCGGAAAATGAGCCCCCGTATTGACAAGTTGTGTGCCGATGGTCTGCACATCCAGAAAATTAATGTGCTTGAGCATCGCGAATTTGCGGTCAAGGCCGGTGTCGTTGGCCTGCCTTCGGTTATGCTCGTGCAGCAGGGATTATTGAAACGCAAGATCCTGGGTTCGGCCTCGGAGCGTAGACTGCGTCACCTGCTTTCCAGTTCAGAAGATGTAACCCAGGCAGCCTGATACCCGGATTGCCTGCCAGGCTTATCCCTTAAAATTAACCAGTGAGCACCTTATGTTTGGTGGTGAGCAAAAACGCCGCTCCATGGATGATGTTGTCGCCTACTCGACACGCATTGGTCCGGATGCCCAATTCCAGGGAGAGTTTTCCGGTGCCGGTGACTATGCTGTTGCCGGTCATGTAAATGGCCAATGTCATATTGACGGTGTGTTGTATATTGAGCCCACGGGTAGTTGGCAGGGTGATATTCAGGCCGGTACCGTAGTTATCGCCGGAACGGTTAACGGCAATGTTCATGCAATTGAAAAACTTGTGCTGGAAAAGGGCGCCATTGTTAAGGCCAAGCTTACCGCCAAGGCCATTGCTATTAGTGAGGGCGCGTGCTACCAGGGCAAGATTTCCATGACTGGAACAAGTAATATTACTCGATTTTCGGAGAAACGATCATCAGGTCATAAAGAAGATTGATTGTGTCAATCAAGCAGCAGACGTGGGTTTGTTTCGCTGGCCGGAAACCTTACACTGTAGAGTCACCCAGATAACCCAGGCACACTTCATTGGACCCATTGCAGCTTGATGATATTCGTGAGCGCAACAACACCCGACTCCTGCCATTGCGTGAGCAGATTCGCGCCGGCCAGCACTGTGATCTGTTAATACCCTACGCCAAGGCTTACCTTGGGCTCTTCCTGAATCTTGATAACAGGCTGCCGCCAGATGAACGTCTTGCCAGCTTTGTTGACCAGGGTCTGCTGCCGGATATCTACCAAGGGTTTGAGGCATCCGTTGATGCAGCCTCGTTCCCGACGCCGGAGCAGTTCTCTTCACCGGGGCAGCCCGGCCAACTAGAACGTTGCTGGGTGTTGTTGGCCTGTTTCAGGCGCGGCATTGACCATCTGGGCGATGCGTTTTTTGATAGGGTTTCATCATCTGTACGCCAGAGTGCTTTTTGTTTTGTTATGACGCTCGAGCAGGGTGAGCGACCGGACTGGCCGGAGCGGTACCTGGTCAGGTATCAGCAAGAGGCCGAGCAGGCGCTGATGGCATCCTGGAAGGGCAGTCGAGCGGCCACGGCGGATGTTTTGCCGGGCATGGATTGGTATTTTGGCCAACCGGTGACCCCCAGCACCGAGCTCATATACTGGATTATGGCTAACTGGCGCCACCTGAGTTATGGCAACTGTTACGCATTGCTATACACGGCGTGCCGCTTTGGTGAGCCTGACCGGCTGGCGGAGTTGGCAGATGCCGCGTTGCAGGAAGACTTCCCGGTTCGTACCCGCATGCTATGGTGCGGAGTGGCCTTGGTGTCTGACCCGAGGCGTCATGCTCAGGCGCTGCAGGGCCTGTGCGGGTTTAACAAGGAAAAAATTGTTCCCTTGCTGGATTTCTGTGTATCCGTGCTGGAATTTATACCGGAGCCGGAACGGCGGGCGCGAATCAGTGCCGCGTTAATTCGTATTGCCGGCCCCAAGTTTCCGCCTTTCGATGACAGTGACCCCATTGTCGCCAAGCTGGCTTTGTTGTTGAGTGTCTTGGCGGACGGTCCGGTCACCGTAAAGCGGGAACTGATTGAGACCCTGGACAAGGTCAGGGTGCTGCGCGCCTATCGGCCAGCGTTGAGAAAAATCAACATTCCGGAAAAATGACCCCTTGATGACGTTTTTGCCCGAATCGACCGTTAACAGGATCGAATGGCAAAATTGTCGGGATTTGGAGAGCAAGATGAGAAAATTGACTTTATTCGTACTGGTGACCGCGATGCTGTTTGTATTGAGTCCCGGCCATGCTTCTGAGATTACCGTGTACAAGGCGGCCACATGTGGCTGTTGTAACAAGTGGGTGGATCACCTGGAGCGCGCCGGGTTCACGGTGAAGGCGCATAACGTGGTAGACGTGGTGGAGTACAAGATTCGCCATGGCGTGTCGCCGGAGCTGGGTTCATGCCATACGGCCCTGGTTGACGGTTATGTCATTGAGGGGCATGTGCCTGCCGATGATATCAAGCGATTGCTGAAGGAAAGGCCTGTCGCCACCGGCCTGGCGGTACCAGCCATGCCCATGGGGTCGCCGGGAATGGAAGGTCATCGCAAGGACGATTACGAGGTAGTGCTGTTCGGCCGCGATGGCAGCCGCAAGGTATTTGCCCGTCATTAGCAGTGCTGGCGGGTGATGATCGAGGCCGCCTCAGGCGGCTTCGTCGTTAATTTCCGGCAGTTCTGTATCTTCGTCGAAGAATGACCACAACAGGTGCGCCACCAGGTCCGAGGCGATGACTGTGTGCCTGTTCTTTCGCTCGAGCAATTCCAGCCGCAGTTTTTGTGCCAGCACGCCGTCGCCGGTCATATTGAAAATGATATCCACGCCCTGTCCCAGGTCGGCTAATTGCTTGATGTCGCTGAATACCGGAACACCATTTTGCTGAAAGCCCAGTGCCACCGGAGAGCTCAGGTTGTTGTGAACGGCGGCGACAATTTTGACTGGTCGCTGGTCAATCTGGATTTTTTCCAAAAGGTGCAGGGCAAAAATCTCTCCGGCTTCGCCCAGGCCGATAATGGCAACATTGATTATTTTCGCCATAATTTCCCCCTGTCGTTCCCAAATAACCGATTTGCTCAATGCCGTTCAGTGTGACAAAGCCTGGCCGGCCACTATTTGTGTAATTATGTAGGTAATTATAGACAGAAATATTTTGTCGCAAGTAAATGCAGGGGAAAAAACCGGTTTATCACCCGCGGGATACCGGCGTCACCTTTGGTCGCTGGCGCCCCGGGGTTTTGGTTGGTAACGGGTACACGAACAATATTGCCGTAGACCGCTGTCCTGTGCCCGTGTCTGCCAGGAAATCGCCGCAAAGCCGGTCAGCGACGCCAGGGCTCGATACTTCCCGGGACTATTGATTTACTCAATCGGCTTGCCTGTCTTGCGCACCCGGACCACTTGCGTCGATGGTGACAGGTTGATTTCGTCAAATACCGTCCCCGGTCTCGCTTGCAAGACCTCAAGCGCTGCTTCGGCGACGGCGCCAGGTTCAATAATGTTGCCTATATCGTGGCGGGTGTCGAGGTTGTGGATAAAGCCATTGCGTACCAGGCCGGGATTAATGATGGTGATACGAATGCCGGTATCGCTGCAGTCTTCTCTAAGCGCCTGGGCCAGGCCGCGCAGGGCAAACTTGCTGGCGTTGTAAATGGCGCCGCGTCGATCACCGTTTAACGTGGATTCCGAGCCGATAAAAATGATATTGCCGTAGCCCTGTTGTTTCAGTTGGGGCAGGAATTGTTTTACCACGTAGGCCTGGCTGGTGAAGTTACTGTCTATTGTTGAGCGAACCTGGTTCCAGCTGATCTGTTCCAGTGAGCCGATGTGTCCGGCATCGGCACACAGAATCATGGCCTCGATTTCCGGCAAGTCCCGGCCGACGCGTATCAGTGCTCCGGGGAGCGAATCGAGATCAGAAAAATTCACCGCGATCGGGTGGAAACGTCGCTCGTCAATACCGGCTCGGGGAAAGTCCGGATCCGTACCTACTACCGTGTAACCCTTCTCAAGCAACAACAGGCTGCAGGCTCGACCAACATCGGCACTGGCACCGGTAACGAGTACAACCTTGTTGGCAAGCCGATCAGCCATGGCATATCCGTTGCGAAAGTCACAAGTGAAACTAGGGTTGATTAATATGATGAAGAATAGACCTGGTTGCAACGATTTGCATGCGCAGAGTCGTCGCTTTTGTTGCAACCGGTCAAAATGCCCGTGATAGTGTCGGTAAACTGGTTGATGGTTCCGGTAGCCAGGCCGCATCGCCAAACCGGGATTGGTGATAAAGAATATCTAGCCTGGTGCAACGTTCCCGGTGCTGGCTATATCAATGTTTGCCGGAATGTTCGTATTCATCCATCCCGGGTTCGGAGTCGTCAGCATTGCCAAGGCGGTCAATGATGGATTGGTGGTACGCCAGCTCATGCCAACGTTTGTAGCGGGTTGCGTCGGAGATAATGGCGGAACATTTTTCATTCAGCGCTTTACGGGCGACGGCTTCCTGCGGTGCCGTCAGGGTTCCGGAGTCGATGATATTCACCAGTGAACGAACCTGCCGCAACTGCATGTTCTCCCCGGCCCCGGATTTTCCGTCGCCGGGATTATCAAATCGGTTGACTGCCGGTGCATCGATACAGGCAACCGGGTATGCCGAGCACAACCGGAGCCAAAAGTCGTATTCACTGCAGAGCGATGGGCTTTCATCGAAGCCGCCAAGCTGATCCAGCGCCGTGCGATGAATCATGGCTGTTGACAGGGATATCACTGGAGCCGAAAGGCAAAGGTCAAATATCATGCCTTGCGGTCCCTTGGTGGTATCAGCGAATGATGCCTGCCCGCCTTCCCTGATTGTTCTTTCGGTACCGTAAACTACGCGACAACCACGATCATGATTTGCAATACCCAGTTGCAGTTCAAGCTTGTTCGGCAGCCATTCGCTGCAGGCATCAAGAAATGCGATCCAGTTCCCGCGGGTCTTGCGAATACCGGTATTCAGTGCGGCCCCGGTACCGCGATGTTCACGGTAATAATAGTGCACCCCTGGATAGCGCAGCTGCATGATGTCTGGGGTGTGATCAGTGGAACCATCATCTATAACGACAATTTCATCTGCCGCCCGGGACTGTGCAAGCACAGAATCCAGTGCGCGCGGAAGCGTGTCGACGCTGTTATAGACGGGAATAATGACCGAAACGGATGGCATGGCAACCTGAAAAGGTTGCATTATAACCCGCGCCAATTTGCAATGCACTTTGACACCGGGATCTTTGTCGAAGTCGCGAACCCAATCCTGTTCTGGTAGCATTGCCCGACTTTTCCCGGCTTGAAAACTTATGGCACGCACATCCAGAAAAACTTCGGGCAAAACCGGTGCGGTTACCGGCAAGGTGCCGGTGCTTCGGGTGACGCCCGCATCCGGCATGACACCGGAAACCAAGTGCAGTTTCTGCGTCAATACGACCTGTTGTACCTATTATACGCAGGAACTGGATACGCCGAGATCCATGGAAGCTTTTGATACCATGTTGTGGCAGCTGTCTCACGAAAATACGCAAATCTACAAGGAAGATGGCGGCTGGTACTTGCTTGTCTACAATCGTTGCCGTCACGTATTGAAAGACGGACGTTGTGGTATCTATGAAAAAAGACCACAAATTTGCCGTGAACATTCCAACGACGACTGTGAGTTCAATACACCGTCAACGGCCAGTGATTTTGAGTTGTTGTTTGAATCCTGGGAATCCCTGGACAATTACTGTCGCAAGCGCTTCAAGAGCTGGGACAAACGATTTGAAAAGTGGGCTAAACAGGCCTGACGAGGAGCCTACTACATGGCAACACATATAACCCCGGAAGAGCAACAGGCCTTGGCAAAAATGCTGCTCAAGCTGCTGGATGACTGGAAATTGAGTTCGGAGCAGCAGATCAGCCTGCTCGGCATGCCTGATTCGACACGGATCAGGGCGTTGGCGCGTCACCGTGCCGGAGAACCTCTGCCTGATGATGGACAGTTACTGGCACGGACACAGCACCTGCTCGCGATAGAGCGGGCATTGCATACGAGCTTTCCAACCAATGTCGCGCTGGCCAATTTCTGGATCACCACCGAGAACCAGTATTTTGGTGGGCGCACGCCACTGGAAATCATGCTCGAAGAAGGCATGGACGGCATTGAGCGCGTTCGCGCCCACCTTGAGCACACTGATGGCTGGTGAACCCGGGTTCAGGCCTGGCTCTGGTGCTCGGCTGTTGTGTTGACCTGGTAGATATATTGCTGCCAGAGTTCAATTGGCAGGCGGTGACGTGATCCTCTTGGATAATCCAGTATCAGGTGATTAAGCTCACCGGCTTCATATACCAGCGCCTTGACCTTGAACAGTGCACCGGTTTTGTCCACGTACCAATTCCCCGGGATCGGTGACAGGCGCAACTGTCCCCGCGTCTTTTCTAATGTCGTCATATTCAATCCCAACCAACCAGAAATAAATTATGCTTTTTGTAAAAGTATTATAGCCAGAGATGGGCGAATAAAAACAAAGTGCGGACTAGGGTCTTTATCAGGTCACACTGAAGATAGCGTAGATAACTCCATGATTACTAATGTTTTGCAATCACATCATTATTATTGATGTAGCGAATTATTTTGGCGTTATCTCGTCAAAGGTATCAATAGCGGGATAGGCGCTGATGCGACGACTGCCCGCCCGGGAGTCGGGCGCATGAATACATAACAAGTGCCTGAAGCCATAGGCGCGGGCGGCATCCAGGACCGGAAGGCTGTCGTCCACCAGGAGTGTGCGTTCACTGTCAAACGCCTCAATCTCCTGAAACCGCACCCAGAAACCGGTGCCTTCCTTGGGCAGCCCCAGGTCGTGGGCGGTAATCAATCGGTCGAAATAACCGGCCAGTTGTGTCCGGTTCATCTTGATGTCCAGCACCTTGCCGTGAGCATTGGTAACCAGTACCACGCGTTTGTTCATGGCCCTCGCTGCTTTCAGGAAGTCGATAACATGCGGATGCACGGCGATCAGGTGGTTGACCTCCTGCTTGAGCAGCGGAATATCCAGCCCCAGTTGATCGCTCCAGTAGTCCACGCAATACCAGTTGAGCGTGCCTTCGTCTTCCTTGAACCGCGCATAGAGAAAGTCTTTTGACTGTTGCAGCGACAGGCTGTTGGCTTCAGCATAACGCCTTGGTACATGTTCCAGCCAGAAATGGTTGTCGTAGTGCAGGTCCAGCAGGGTGCCGTCCATATCAAGGAATATTTTGTCAATGTCAGGCCAGTGGATCACGGGTTCAGGTTTCTCGGTTAATGGCTGAAGTGGTTGAGCGTTGTCGCCGTGGACAAAAGTATATAGCCATGTCCATGTTGAGTATACTTGCCACCAGGATCATAGATTGAGCTGCCGAATAACCGACCATGAACCTGTACCTGCGCTTGTTGCGAATCCTGCTGAAAACTCCGTTTGCGCGATCAATGGATCTGTTTGCCACGGCAGACATCATGTTCCGGGTCTGGCCAACGGACTGTGATCTGAACATGCACATGAACAATGGCCGGTACCTGACTTTGATGGATCTTGGCCGTATCAATTTTATGGCCCGCGTGGGATTGCTGGCCAAACTGGTGCGTCGCCGCTGGTTTCCTGTTATTGCATCGGTGACTTCCAGTTACCTCAGGCCGTTGCCACCGTTCAGGCGTTTTCGTCTTGCCACCCGCCTGCTTGGTTGGGATGAAAAATATTTTTATATGGAACAGTGTTTCTACAGTAACGGGCGATTGTGCGCTAACATGATCGTAAAAGGGCTTATGCTCAATGCCGGACGGCCGGTGCCCAGTGAGCAAGTATTGGCGCTGTTGGATCCGGGCCTGCAATCACCGGATATAGCTGAGCTGAGACAGAAGATGTCGTTGCTTGCAAATCAGCAGCGCCATCTCAATAATTCAAATCCTGGTAACAACTAGTTTTTATTTCGTATGGCTCCAGGGAGGTTAACCTGATGCGAAAACTTGTACTGCTTTTATTGCTTGGATGGGTGTTTCCGGTGTGCTCGCAGGAGTCTGTACCGGTTATGGTCAGTACCGAGTGGCTCGCTGATCATGTGGCAGACAAGGATGTCGTGCTGGTCGACATGTCTTCCGAAGACACCCAGTACGCCAGGTTTCATTTGCCCGGCGCAATACGTCTTCCCTATTACACGCTGCTGCTGCGACCCAAAAAAGGTGAACAATTCTCCCGTCGCATATCCAACCGGGCGCTGGCCTATAATCTTGGCGTAATGGGAATCTCCCAGTCAGACCATGTAGTTATATATGATGATATGGGCGGCCTTGAAGCGGGTCGACTGTTCTGGCACCTGGAGCAGCTTGGCCATCCCCGTGTATCGGTACTGGATGGCGGACTGGTGAAATGGATACTGGAAGGACGCAAGGTGAGCAATGCTGATGCTAAACGATCCCCGGTCAATTACGGGCCGTTGACGCGATCCCGGGATAACGAAACGACCCTCGAGGATATTGACAGCATTGCCAAAAATCGTTCCGCCAGGATAGTGGATGTCAGATCCATGGAGGAGTATACGGGCGATGAAAAACGCAAACAGGGCGGTCATATCGCCGGTGCCGCGTGGTGGGAATGGGACCAGGCTCTAGATTTCAAGGGCGGATTTCGGTTAGTGCAGAATGAAACCCTAAGGCAACTCCTGGCGCAGAAAGGCATCGAAGACAAAACGCAACCGCTGGTCACCTATTGTCAGTCAGGACACCGTGCTGCCCATACCTACCTGGTATTACGTCACCTTGGATTCGAAAATGTCAGGCTATATCCAAATTCCATGAAGGAGTACGGCAGCGTGCGTGGAAAGAAACTGGTGCGTGGCGGAAAACCCGGGTAACCGGCCGGTTCCGGATCAGTCTGATTCCATCCAGGTCAGCGCTTCTTCGGCGTCAGCGAAAATGCTTATCTCGGCGTCGGTGAAGGCGCCGTTAATCCAGCCTGCCCAGGACAGCCACTGATTCTGGGTTACAATGGCAATGCGCTGAAAATCATGCGCGTGATTGCTGATGAACTTGATGTCCTCCCAGGCAACATCCAGCGTGAAGCCTGACATCATGGTCAGATCCAGCAGCAGCTTGATGCGGCGACTTATACGCAGTTCTTCATCAATGGCCTGTTCAAGCTCCTGGTAATCCTGAAGCGTCATTTCGCCAAAGACGTTAGCCTGAATGTAGTCGGTGTTATTTTCTGTTGTAATCATGCTATTACGCCTGACCGTGGTTCAGCTTCCGCAAGTATGGCAATAGAAATGCCTTGGGTCTATAGTGGCGTAAACAGGACTGGCCATGTCAGATGATAATGAGAAAGCCTTGCCCCGCATTCACGGGGTGAAGCCGGTGTGTAACAGCAGGTTGTTCCATGTGGAGCAGGTGCAGCTGGAGTTCTCCAACGGCCAGCAATGCAGCTATGAACGTGTACACAGTGGCGGCGGGGCCGTGCTGATTGTCGCCATGCCTGATGACGACCATGTTTTCCTGGTTCGGGAATATGCTGTCGGTACCGAGCGTTATGAACTGGGCTTCCCCAAGGGTCGTATGGAGCCTGATGAATCTCCGGTCCACGCAGCCCGGCGCGAACTTGCTGAAGAGGTGGGATTTTCGGCGCGTCGCCTGGACTACCTGCAGTCCCTCACCGTGGCGCCTGGATATTTTTCTCACCTGACGCACCTGGTGCTGGCACGTGATCTTTACCCTGATACGGCAGAGGGTGATGAGCCTGAACCGCTGGAGGTAGTAAAATGGCGGCTATCGGAATTGCCGGAGTTGCTTGAGCGGGAAGACTTTTCCGAAGCCCGAAGTATTGCCGCGTTATTTCTGGTCAGGCAGTATCTGGAAAAACAGAATTAGAGTTTTGGCAGAGAGGCGGGTATTGATATGCGTTTGAAATTTCCTGATGTATGCGAGGTTTTGGCGGATGAAGTGGCACGGATCGCTGAAGGCGCAGGAAAAAGAATCAGGGATATTTATCAGCAGGAGTTTGATGTTGAACACAAGGAGGATGGGTCGCCTCTGACCATGGCTGACCATGCCGCTAACGATTTCATTATCGAATCACTGAACAAGCTTGGCCTGGGGTTCCCGATATTATCCGAAGAGTCCAGCAGCATTCCTTATGAACAACGTTCTGGCTGGGAGACGTTCTGGCTGGTTGATCCGCTCGATGGAACAAAGGAGTTTGTCAATCGCAATGGAGAGTTCACGGTCAATATTGCCCTGATCAACCACGGGCGCCCGGTTATTGGTGTGGTTCATGTGCCGGTTAGTGGCGTGACCTATACCGGATGCGAAAATGGTGGCGCGTTCAGGATTGATCCGCTGGGTTCTGCAATCGAGATCCGGGCCGGGAACTTCCGCGGCGGTCCGGCGCGTGTAGTGGGGAGTCGATCCCATGCCGGCGAGAGACTGAAAACATTTATTGAGCGCTACTCAGCAGCATACGCGCAGGCCGAACTGGTCAGCATGGGAAGTTCGCTGAAATTATGCCTGGTAGCCGAGGGTGAGGCAGATGTTTATCCACGCTTCGGGCCAACATCGGAATGGGATACCGCTGCCGCGCATGCAGTCGTATCGGCTGCCGGTGGCAGGGTTATTGATCTTGACGGAAATGACCTGGTCTATAACAAGCCTGATATTCTTAATCCGTTTTTCCTCGTAGTTGATCAGGGCGATTTTGACTGGTCACCCTATGCCTCAAATGGTGCCTGACTATTTTCATGTAAATGATTTGTATATTGCCATAGACCAGGGCGGCCATAGCTCACGTGCGCTGGTATTTGATTTTCATGGCAAACTGGTAGCAGAAGGCAAGGCAGCAGTTGGCAGTCAGCAACCGGCAGAGGACAGGGTTGAGCAGGATGCCGACGAAATGGTCGCCTCGATTGAATCTGCCATTCACCAGGTGGCGCAACAACTGGGTGACGATGTCAGCCGGATTGCCGCAGCCGGTTTTGCCACCCAGCGATCTAGCATTGCCTGCTGGGATCGTCGTACCGGCAAGCCGCTTTGCCCCATTATCAGTTGGCAGGACCGGCGCGCCGACAAGTGGCTGCAGCAGTTCTCCGAGCAGCGTGAAACCATTCATCGCATCACCGGGCTTTTTCTTTCAGCCCATTATGGCGCCAGCAAGTTACGCTGGTGTCTCGATTATTTGCCACGGGTCAGGCAGGCCGCAGAAGCCGGCAGCCTGGCATTTGGACCAATGGCGTCTTTCCTGTTATTTCGCCTGCTGTCCAACAAGCCGTTCCTGGTTGATCCGGCCAATGCATCACGTACCTTGCTGTGGTCTCTAAAGACCCGTAACTGGGATGACCAGTTACTGGAGTTATTCGGAATACCTCGGCAGGTATTGCCGGTTTGTGTGCCAACCCGCCACGATTTTGGCAGCCTGCGTGTCGGCAATCATTCAGTACCGGTCACTATTGTTAATGGTGACCAATCAGCGTCTTTGTTCGCCTATGGAAAAATCCAGCCAGACACCGCTTACGTCAATATGGGTACCGGCGCTTTTGTCTCGAGACCGCAGGGCCAGCTTCCCAAAAACAATCGACGCCTGCTCACGAGCGTGATTTATGAAAAGGATGATGAGGTCATATATGTTACCGAGGGAACAGTGAATGGCGCTGCCAGCGCGCTGGACCTGGTCAAGCGACAGTCGGGTCTTAAAGATACTCGTGAACTGTTGCCGCAATGGCTGGAGCAGTGCGATTCGCCACCCTTGTATATGAATGGTGTCGGAGGTCTTGGGTCGCCTTTCTGGCAGGCGCATTTTGACAGTTGCTTCATTGGCGAGGGAACCAGGCAAGAGCGACTGGTGGCTGCCGTGGAGAGCATCGTGTTCCTGCTAGAGGCCAACCTGACAGAAATGACCAGGCTGGCCTCGCCTCCCCAGCAAATCCAGATTACCGGCGGCTTGTCGCAACTGGACGGCTTATGTCAACGCCTTGCGGATATCGCCGGTTTACCTGTTTATCGGCCAAAAGAATATGAGGCGACCGCCCGTGGCCTCGCCTACCTGCTGGCGGAATCCCCCGAGGCCTGGCCGGAACCCGGTATCGGAAGGTGGTTTAAGCCACAGGACAATGCGCCATTGAGAAAGCGTCATGCAGACTGGGCGCGTCAAATGATCTTGCGCCTGCGTATTGAGGAAGTGTAAGGACAGCTACTGGTCGACGCGGTTGTGAAATGACTGGTGCAAAATCATCATGGTTACAGCGCCAAGCAATGCATAAAACAAATCCTTTTGCGCATCACATAGGTCATTCTGTGTAATGGATCTTGCGCAGGCATCTTCGGGCAGATAGCAGAGCAGTTCCATGGCGAACCATTCCGGTATTTCATACCAGCAGCCGATGGCGGTAATAAACAGAAAAGCCATCATGTAGCTGAGTCTCCTGGTTAGCCCCTGGTGACAGAATATTTCAAAGAAGACAGCAAACATCATCAGGCCAAACAGGAAATGAATAAACTGGTCGTAGCAGTTTCATGCGCAACCAGGCCAGTCCGAAAGCCAGTCAAGCCAGGCCATGGTGCTGTAAGTGAAATGGGCGCCGAAAAGGTGAGGCATGACAAATGCCGTCATGCCCAGAAACGT
The DNA here is from genome assembly GCA_029880545.1 of Gammaproteobacteria bacterium. NCBI lineage: Bacteria > Pseudomonadati > Pseudomonadota > Gammaproteobacteria > Gammaproteobacteria bacterium. The sequence goes on from JAOUOD010000001.1 coordinate 373,253, forward strand.
GGCGTTGCTGAATCTGTGTTGCTTGCCCAGCGACAACGCCAGCGGAAACAGGACAACAACAAGGAAATTTCCCAGTAGCCATATCCCGCGATCAACCGGATCAATGGCAAGCATGAAACAGAACAACAGCAACACGGCAATCAGTGTTATCTTGAACCTGTTGTTGCCAAAGGATTCCGCGCCGCTACCGGTCATGCCATGTCCGACTGCGTGTCAACCGGACAATAGCCCGTTATTGAGCCGATCAGCCAGCCAGCGCAATTACAGGGAAAGCTACAAATGAAGATGGCGGGTATCCTGCGCCTTGGCGGCAGCCGGAAGCCATGGCCTGAGTGCATCTATAACCTTTTGTGCAGTCGCGCGATACCCGGTTAGTTTTCCGCCAACAATGGTAATCATGCCGGGCAACTGATCATTGCGATGCAGTATGGTTTCGCGCGGGCGGTGAAATGCGTTGCCCTGTGTTGCCGGCAGTACGCGTACGCCGGCAAAACTGTCGATGACAGTGGTATTGATTCCCGGCAGTACGCGCCGCGCGGCGGCGAGAAGGTATTCAACTTCATCCGTGTCTGCCTGTACCGTGGCTGGATCATTGTGGAACGGTTTTTCAGTTGTGCCAATCAATGTTGCGTCATTCCAGGGCATAATAAAGATGACGCGACCATCTTCAGCTTCGACATAGAAAATATATTTCCGCGCCGGTTCCGCAACCAGGACGTGGCTGCCTTTGACAAGCTCCATGGCCACTGCTTGCGGTTGCGGCTGGCAACCGGCGAGCACGGTATTGAGCCAAGGGCCGGCCGCGTTAACCAGGGCTGCTGATGTAATCGTTTGAAGCTCGCCATGCTGGCGATAACTGATTCGAAACATTTTATCGAACCTTGCCTGAACAAATGTTGCCGGGCATAACAGCCTGGCGCTTAGGGATTCGGCGGATTGCATGACCTTGCGGGTCAATACGGTGTCATCGGTCTGGCCATCGAAATAGCGATATACCGCGAGAAGCCCGTCGGTATTGAGACCGCTGAGTGTGGGCCATTGAGACCGGGCAATGCGCTGGAATCGCGTGGATGGCCGCAAAAGCCCTAGTAGTGCGTACAGGGAAAGCCCGAGGCCGATCAGCCATGGTGGTCGCCGATTGTCCCGGTAGACCGGGATATAAAATGGCACAAGCCTGACCAGGTCCGGGGCGTTGTTCAGCAACAGCTGTCGCTCACGAAGCGATTCCGCCACCAGCCGGAATTGCAGACTTTCCAGGTAACGCAATCCGCCATGAACAAGTTTGCTGGATCGGCTTGATGTGGCGGAAGCAACAGCGGATTGTTCCAGTACCAGGGTCCGGTAGCCGGCTGCCGCCGCGGCCTGGGCGCACCCGGCGCCGTGAATACCGGCACCAACAATAACCACGTCGTAATCAGTCTGATGGCTGGCCTGGCTCATGTTCGGGGTAATCCATGATCCCGATGCGGGGTTATACTGATGACACGGTATCAACCATGTCGCGGATTTCAAAGGTTTCCACCAGGTCAATACCTCTATCCATCAGCCTGATAGCCAATTGGGTGTCAGTTGTTTCATAAACCGCGGTCTTGATTCCCGGAATGATTAGTTTGCCAAATCGTGGCAGGGTCGCGTAATCACAAAAAAAATATTGCGGCGCTAGTGATCTTACAGCCGCTGACTCATGACCCTTCCAGTCATCTATGACAGCGCCGACCTGGCTCCAGCCAAGTTTCCTGGCATGGGCCAGTGCATCGAGTGAGTAGGAGATGAGCACGCATTGGCGCTCGGCCGGTTGAATGACATCAATGATTGTTTTAACAACGGTATCAACGCCAAACTGCTCAAGACTGATGCGCTTGATTTCGACAAACGCCGTGAGCGCCGGCTGTTTTCGCAACCAGGAAACAAATTCATCAAGACGCGTAATCGGGTTCTGGGCGTACCGGTAACCAAACCGGTCGAAGTATCCCGCTTTGAATTGCGAAAGCCGGGCTATTGTATAGTCTCCGATCTTGCCATCGTGCCCGCACAGGCGCAGCATGTCACGATCATGAAACAGGACCGGTATCCTGTCGGCGCTCAGTTGCACGTCAAGTTCAACGAAGCGCGCACCGGCAGCTACAGCGGCCTGGTAGCCGATCAAGGTATTTTCCGGAAACGCATTGGGGTAGCCGCGATGGGCAACAAGTCTGTTTTGACGCATGTTATCAATGTAGCACGAACGGCTTGATTTCAACCATTGGATTTCCCTTGCCCTGGTAACCCGGTAATCTGTATTTGCACGTTTTGTTTTGCAGGGCTCAGATAGTGATGCAGGGAAAATAATGGAGAAGACGCTATGAACCCGGGGGTCTTGAAACGAGGCAGGGGATCAAGCCGAATTGGGCAGGCCATGTTCGTGTTGGCGCTCATGTCCGCACTCGCCGCCTGTGGCGGGGAGTTGCCATCGGCTGAACTGCCGACCGACACCCCGGAGCTGAAAGCGTTGGGCCAGGCCATTTATTTTGATACCAGTCTGTCCAGTCCGCCGGGACAGTCTTGCGCAAGCTGTCATGCCGATAATGCGGGTTTCGCCGATCCGAACCGGAATCTGCCGGTCTCCGAAGGTGTAATCAGCGGACGATTTGGCAATCGCAATTCACCAACTACATCCTACGCGGCATTTATACCGCCGTTCCAGCTAGTGAACGATATTGGCGGTGATTTCTACATCGGTGGCCAGTTTATGGATGGTCGCGCCTCGACACTTGAAGATCAGGCCAAGGCACCGTTTCTTAATCCACTGGAAATGAATAACCCGGACAAAGCCAGTGTTGTGCTGGCTGTGAGCCGGGCAAATTATGCTGCTGATTTCCGGGTGCTGTTTGGTGACAACATCTTCAACAATGTTGACCGGGCCTATGATCGTATTGCCGAGGCCATTGCGGCATTCGAGCGCAGCACTTTTTTTTCGCCTTTCAGCTCGAAGTTTGATGCGTTCCAGCGGGGCGTTGTCATGTTAACTGCCAGCGAATTGCGCGGATCGCTGTTGTTCATTGGCAAGGCCGAGTGCGCCCGTTGCCATGAGTCTCCAGCGGGCGGAGCCGATGTGGGCTCCGATTTCCGGTACCATAATATAGGCGTGCCGCCCAATCCGAATAACCCGTTTTTATACCTGGGACCGGAATTCAATCCCGAAGGCATGAGCTTTGTTGATATGGGGCTTGGCGGGGTGCTTGGACTGGCATCGGAGAATGGCAAGTTCCGCACCCCGACCATGCGCAACATCGCGTTAACCCCGCCGTATATGCACAACGGCGTGTTCGATACGCTGGAACAGGTTATCCAGTTCTATAATCGGCGCGATGTTGATGGCGTTGTTCCGGAAGTTGCTGACAACATTGATAACATCGACAACATTGGCGAACTGGGTTTGACGGATGCCGAGGTCCAGGATTTGATTGCGTTTCTCAATACCATGACTGACGGCTTTACCCGTTAGGGCAGCATAACCTTACTGCGACAGTTGGCCTATGTAGTTGGCCAGCGCCGCAATATCTGTTTCGCTGAATCCTTCAACCATGCCGCTCATGACTGGCGAGATGCGGTTACGATCGTTGTCACGAAAATCCAGCAGCACGCGTTTGATGTAGTTGATCTTCTGCCCGGCTATGCGGGCAAACCCCTTTTGCCCGACGCCATCTTCACCGTGACAGCTGGTGCAGCGATTCTGGTAAAGGCGCTTGCCTTTTGAGAGCAAGGCCGGGTTGGTTTTTTGTCGGTATGGCTTGACCGCCGCGTTGGCGTAATACACGGCCAGTGCCAGTTTCTCATCGTCTGACAGCTGTGAAGCAAGTTGTTGCATGACAGTGGTGTAGTCCTGGCGTTCGCTGAGCGCGAAGTAATTGATTTGCTGCAACAGGTAAACCGGATTTTGCCCGGCCAGATTGGGCACATCAGGTTTGCTGCTGTTTCCATCCTGGCCATGACAATTGGCACAAAAGAACGCCTTGTCCCGTCCTTGTTCTATAATTTTTTTCCGGTTTTCTTCGCTGCTGTGGGCCAAGTCTACCCGGGCCTCCAGTGCAGCCAGCATTTTCGTGGTATCAGTTTCTGCAACTACAGGGGCCGGAGTCAGAAATGTAAAACAGAGGGTCCAAGGCAATATATGTTGCGCCAGTTTGAATCGATCTCTCATGGGTCGCGCTCCCGTTTTGTGTTCTCGGTTTTTAAACTCTTGTCCATTTGCCCCCGCGCCGAAGTTTGCTGGATATCGGCGGGCAATTTCTTGATTTATATTAAATTTACATCAATTTGGCGGGAATCAGCAGATGTACGACAGGTATAAATGAACTGAAAAGACGACTTCATTTAAATTTTTTGAAGCACGCTAGCTACCGCAGCCACCACCGTTTTTCTCGTAGACAGCCATTATGTCCCGGAGTTCGGCAATGACGTGTTGGCGCTCTTCTTCACTCAAGTGATGGAGGTCTTCGGTCAACTCGCCGTGGTCAAAATCGGCAATGGTCTTGCGCACGACGCTGCACCCCATTTCACAAAATTGCTCGACTTTTTCGTCGATGCCGGGGTAATGGGAAATTTTTTGGGGGTGCTGCTTTAACCGGTACTGGGAAGAGGACATAACCTTGGCCGTTAAAGTCAAAATGAAAAGTGGTGGCCAGGGACAGAATCGAACTGCCGACACGGGGATTTTCAATCCCCTGCTCTACCAACTGAGCTACCTGGCCACAGGGTCATTCAGTGGCGGGCGATTATAAGGGAAGTTTGCTGCAGATTGAAAGCCCGCCAGCCAAATTCTCCCCGGCCCGTCCTGGCAGGCGAATAAGCCCTATTCGGGGGTAAAGGCGTCCGGGGTGGTTGAGCCTCCGCCAAAAAAGAATTTCTCCATCTCCGTTTCGAGAAATTCCCGGGATTTCGGGTCAATCGGGCTCAGCCGGTACTCGTTGATCAGAATGGTTTGTTGGCCTAACCACTGGCCCCAGGCCTCTTTGGATACGTTGTCCCAAATGCGTTGACCCAGTTCGCCCGGGTAGACAGATCGTTCCAGGCCTTCGGCTTCTTTGCCCAATTTTACGCAGTTAACCATTCTATTCATGTTGCGACTCCTTCAGGCTGTCCAGCAGCTGTTTGACGGGCGCCGCCAGACCGAGGGTCGGCGGTTGGCGCAGGTTATACCAGACCATGCCGGGTGGCTCCATAACCCGGGCCGGCTCTCCCGTCAGTTGTGCGGGAATCACGGTGATGTGTAGCCGAAAATGGCTGAAACTGTGGCTGATTGGCTCCAGGGCGGTACCGGTCTCGACCCGGATGCCCAGGTTCCGTGAACACCATTGATCAGGAGCAGAATCGACCGCGATCTCGGGCAGACTCCACAGGCCGCCCCAGATTCCTGTTGGCGGCCGCTGTTGCAACAGCACCATACCGTCCTTGTCCCGAATTACCAGCATCGTGGTGGATTTTTCAGGAAGGGTTTTTCGCGGCTTGCGCCCGGGATAGTTGTGAGTTGCTGCCAATTTCCGGGCCTCGCAGCCCCGGTGCTGCGGACATCTGTCGCAATCCGGCTGGTTGCGTCGGCAGAGGGTAGCGCCGAGATCCATAATGGCCTGGGTGTATTTCTCGATGTCCGCGTCCGGCGTATGCTGCTCCGCCAGCTGCCACAGCCGGGTTTCCACTTTTTTGTCCCCGGGCCAACCCTCGACGGCGTGGTAGCGTGCCAATACCCGTTTGACGTTGCCATCGAGAATCGCGTGGCGTTGACCCCGGCTGAATGCCAGGATGGCGCCGGCCGTGGACCGACCAATGCCGGGCAATGCCTGGACCGTATCGATGTTGCCAGGGAACTGACCACCGTGTTGGGCCTGGATGATGCGCGCAGCCTTGTGCAGGTTGCGCCCGCGGGCGTAATAGCCGAGCCCGGTCCATAAGTGCAGCACTTCGTCCTGTTCGGCGTCAGCCAGGCTGGCGATATCCGGGAACCGTTCCATGAACCGTTGATAGTATGGAATGACCGTATTCACCTGGGTTTGCTGCAGCATGATCTCCGATACCCAGATCCCGTAGGCGTCACGACGCTGCTGCCAGGGCAGGTCCTTGCGGCCGTGCTGGTCAAACCATTGCAGCAGCTGTTGACTGAAACTGTCGCGACTCATAATTGTTGTTCCGGGTTACGGGCAATCTGCTCAAGTCGCTGTGTGCTTCGTCTCAATTCTTTTTGGATGCCGGATTTGACCAGCCACGGTCCAAAGATCGGGGGAATGTAGAACGCGGGTTCCAGCACGGCGTCGTAGGTCAGCAGCGTGCGTGGTCCGCTGGCCTGGATCTGCCACAGTTCGCGGGCATAACGAAAATCCTGTCGATCCAGGCTGATCATGGTCAGCAACTTTCCGGGAGCCGTGCGCGTCACCGTCTGGATCTTGGTCATAGACTGGCAAAACAAGAGGTAGCAGGTATTCAATTCCAGTTTCAGCAGTGTTGTATTGGTGTCGGGACGATCCAGGATGTTGACCTGTTTGACAAACCCGGACCACTGCGGCCAGCGCTGGTAGCTGTCCATCAGCGCACTGATTCGTTCGTATGGCGCATCAATAATCGTGCTGAAGCGTATATGGAAGCGTCCGTTGCGATGTTGCACATCGGTAGTTACCAGTGTTGTGGCACCGGCAACCGATGTGAGCAGTACAGCAAGCAGCAGTGATAGACGCATTACTGCCCGAACAGGCGTTTTAATGCTTCTTTCTTCAGTCTCTTTTGCGCTTTCTTGGTGGCTTCCTTCTTTATCATCTTTGTCGCCTCCTTGCGGTCAATCATGTAACGCGGATCAGACAATGGCTTCTTGATTCGTAGCGGTATGCCGCTGCCGACTGGTTTGTCGTCACGCATGCCAACAACGTTCAATGCGATATTGATGTCGTCATATCCAGGGCTGATGGTGCCGGAACCGGTAATGCGTGAATCCTTGCGAGCGATGAGCAGGTCATTGGTGGTGCCGATGCCCTTGTTGAACTGCAGCGAGCCGCTGACGGTGTCATAAACAGCCTTGGCCTTGACCGGCTTTTCCGATACTTCCTTGCCCTTGAGGGTGTCGTAAAGTTTTTGCAGTTTCTGGGCTGTGCCCAGAAAATCCATATCATTGAAACTGCTGTCACCCAGGTTGAAGCTGACATTGCCATCAAGATTCTTCAGCAGCGGGTCTACATCACCGCCACGGGTGTTAATGGCGAGCTTGATATCACCGTTACCCTTGAAGTGATGATAGACTTTCAGGTCGCGCAGTAACTGGCCGATGTCCACACCTTTCATTGACTGATCCAGGCGAATCACCGGATCGTTACCTCTCAGGTCTACCGACGCCGTGCCTTTCATCTGGCCATTGCTGATGCGCGTGCTGAAGGGCTTGAGTGACAGCTGGTCGTTGGCAAAGTGCACACCCGCATCGGTATCAGTAATGTTGATGCCGGCTACGCGCACTTGCTTGACGCGAATTTTGCCGTCAATGATTGCGCCGTTGCCTTCCTGTTTGCCGGCCTTGGCCTTGACGGGTTTGCTCGCAGCCGGTTTGCCTGCCGCCGGTTGAGATGCAGCATCTGCCTGCGTGTAGCGATCCACATCCAGGGTATCAAGCTCGAGGTCAAACTGGATGCGACTGGTTTTGCCATCCTGGATGTTGATGGAGCCGGTCATGCTGCTCTGATCCAGTTTCAGGTTTAACGGCTTGATTTGGTATTGATCCGACTTGCCAAGATCTACGGTAAACGCACCTTTGAGTGGAACGCTGTGTGCCACATCCGGGGTTGTCAGCGTGGTGTCAAAGCTCATGTGTATGGGTTTGCCGGGGGCATCGTTGTTTGCTGTAAATGTATGAAGGTCCAGTTGTCCCAGTTCCGGCTTTTCGGCCCAGTTTAAAACCCCTTTGTTTATCTTGATTTGGCGCACACCAATAAGCATCGGCTTGCCATTTTTCTCGCCGTCAGCGGCCTTGGATGTTGGTTTGGCCGTGTCTTTCGCGGATGATTCCGGGAATTTCGCTAAAATCAAGTTAATTACGGGCTGGTCGATAAGAAAGGAGTTGATAACCAGTTCACCGGAAACCAGGCGCCAGATATCAACCTGGCCGGCGAGCCGATTGATGGTCAGCCAGTCTCGTTGTTTGCCCAGGCTGCGTAGCCGAATCTTGTCAATGCGAATGGCCAGACGTGGAAAGAATTCCAGCTGGGTGTCGCCGTCAATATGCAGTTGCTGGCCGGTTTGGGCTGCCAGTTCATCGTTGAGGCGCTTTTGAATGGTTTTGGCATCAATCAGGAATACGGCTGCAGCGACCAGTACAGCCGTCAATGCAAGCAGGATGACCAGGGAATACAGAATGCGTCGACCAGTTGATTTCATAATTGCCTTCCGATTGCTGTTGGAGCGGGTGATGGGAATCGAACCCACGTCTTCAGCTTGGGAAGCTGAGGTTCTGCCATTGAACAACACCCGCGATGAAAACAATGATAGCGTGCCGGTATGGGTGGCGCTAGCACAGCGATGAGCAGGAGCATGACGGATTCAACCCTGCTGACACTCGAAGAGCAACTCCAGGCGTTGGCAAGATTATCGGGCCAACACCGGGAGGTGCCCTTGATTCGCAGTTTGCTGGAGATCCTGGGTTTGCTGGCGCCGGTCAGCGGCGTCAAGTACTACCAGCTCGCCAATGCGCTGGGTGATCATGAATTTGGTCGCCACAATGTTGCCAGTGCCTGGGTGTACGATGCGCTTGATCCTCCCACCATGGGCCAGCCGCTCAAATCCTTGCCGTCCCTGTCAGAGGCAACGGTCAGCGGCGAACGCCGACAGATGCGTTCGTCCGGTGGCCACAGTCTGGACGTGATCCCGGTGCGTGGCAGTCGCTATATCGTTGGCCTGCTTGTTCTGGACTGGCGTGAAGTCGACCCGTCCATGCATAACTTTGTTCATTCATTGATCATGCTGTGTGGCAATATGCTGACCCTGATCTTCAGCAAGGAACGCGAGGCCTTGACCAGCCTGTATAACCGGCAATCCTTTGAGGAGCGCTTGCACGCCTTGCTCGACTACGTGGGCGCCAGCAACGAAGAGCTGAAAGTCTGTTTTGCCCTGATCGATATTGATGATTTTGCCGGTGTTAACGAAAAGCTGGGACACCTTTTGGGTGACGAGGTGCTGGTGCATGTGTCGCAGGTAATGAACCGGTCATTTCGTTTTTATGACTTGCTGTGCCGGTTTGGTGGTGGCCAGTTTGTTGCGGTCATGCGTGATACAGATATTGACGGCGCAGCTTGTGTTGTCGAACGCTTTCGCACCACGATCGAGGCCTACCATTTTCCGCAGGTGGGCAAAAAAACAGTGAGTGTTGGCCTGGTACAGGTGTGTGCCCACGAGTTAATGCCATCCATACTGGACCGGGCGCGCGCCGCTCTGTCAGCAGCACATGAGGCCGGCGGCAACCAGGTCGAAGTGTTTCAGCCATCCATTCGAGTAAATATTCCACAAGCAGCCGTGGGTGGTGACGTGGAGCTATTCTGACCCGGTCCCAAATCGGGCCCTTGGCCCGGCCCCGACAATCCCCTATAGTATGGCGCTTTCCTGACTGCAGCAGCCATCCTGATCGTCATGCAAATTTTCCTCAATGGTGAGTCCTTCAACGTCGACGCGCCGCATACCGTTGCCGCGCTTATTGACCAGCTTGGCTATACGGGCAAGCGCGTGGCGGTGGAGGTGAACAAGGAGATCGTGCCCAGGGGAGAGCATGCCGGGCATCAGTTACGGGATTCGGACAAGGTAGAAGTAGTGGCCGCAATCGGCGGAGGATAAACATGAGCGCACCAGCCAAGCCAGTAAAACAGGACACAACCGCCGGTGAAGATTCACTGGTAATCGACGGCAAATCCTACCGATCCAGGTTGCTGGTGGGAACCGGCAAATACGACAACTTCGAGCAGGCTCGCGATGCGATCCAGGCCAGTGGCGCCCAAATTGTCACCATGGCCGTGCGTCGCACCAACCTGGGCCAGGACGACGGCCCGAACCTGCTGGACGTGATTTCGCCCAAGGATTACACCTACCTGCCCAATACGGCCGGCTGTTACAGCGCCGAGGACGCGGTGCGCACCTGCCGCCTGGCGCGGGAACTGCTGGATGGCCACGATCTGGTGAAGCTGGAAGTACTGGGCGATGAAAAAACCCTGTACCCGGATATCGCCGAAACCATGAAAGCCGCGGAAACCCTCATCAAGGAAGGTTTCAAAATCATGGTCTATACCAATGATGACCCGGTGGCGGCCAAACGCCTGGAAGACCTGGGCTGCGTCGCGGTCATGCCGCTGGCGGCACCCATCGGTTCCGGTCTCGGAATTCGCAACCCCTACAACATCCTGACCATAGTCGAAAATGCCAATGTCCCTATCCTGGTGGATGCTGGTGTTGGTACCGCGTCTGACGCTGCCATCGCCATGGAACTGGGTTGTGACGGAATCCTTATGCAGACCGCCATTGCCGGAGCACAGAACCCGGTGCTGATGGCATCAGCCATGAAAAAAGCAGTTGAAGCCGGCCGCGAGGCATATCGCGCCGGACGTATTCCGCGCAAGCGTTTCGCCACGGCCTCGTCCCCGGTCGATGGCGCATTCTTCTAGATTGTCGTGATGACTGTATCTTCCGGCGGCGAAACGGATCATCGTCGCAGTATTCGCAGTTTTGTTATTCGCGCTGGACGACTGACACGTGCCCAACAGCGGGCACTGGATGAACTATGGCCGCGTTTTGGCGTGGAATTTGATGCCCGACCGCTGGATCTGGATGTCCTGTTTGACCGCAGTGCGCCACGGGTGCTGGAAATCGGGTTTGGTGACGGGTATTCGCTGGCAAAGATGGCGGCAGACGAGCCGGACAAGGATTTCCTCGGTATTGAGGTGCATCCACCGGGGGTCGGCAGCTTGCTGATTCAGATCGAGGAGCATGGATTACCCAATTTGCGGGTAATGAAACACGACGCCGTGGACGTGCTGGAGAAAAGCTTGCCCGCAGCCGGGTTCGACCGGGTGCAGATTTATTTTGCCGATCCCTGGCCCAAGAAAAAACATCAAAAACGTCGCATTATTCAGTCGGTATTTGTTGAGCGCCTGGTCCATGCCATGAAGCCCGGCGCCTTATTGCACCTGGCCACGGATTGGCAGGATTACGCGGAACATATGCGCGACGTGGTCAATGCGGCGGTCGGCCTGAAGAATCTTTCGCCCTCCGGGGATTTTGTTGCCAGGCCTGCATGGCGCCCACAAACCAAGTTCGAAACTCGTGGTCAGCGCCTGGGGCACGGTGTCTGGGATTTGCTTTTTGAGCGCGTCGACTAGTCAAACCGACCGATCCGGCTATACTGAAATCAATAAAAATCCATAATTTTTGTATCAAAGTAACGTACGCGGGGGTGTCGTCCGAGCGTAAGATTTGGCGTGAGCGGGACTGCTGAAGCAGGTTTTCAGGGTTCTGCAGGCTGATTATGATCTTCGCATGGGTAAATAATTTCCCGAAATCAGACGATAAACCTGAAATGAAAAAAGCGCTGTTTAACTACAATCAATCCCTGTCTCGACGATTCACGTTGGCGGCAGTATTCATGTCGGCGCCCCTGATCGTGCTCGTGGTGATGCAATTTAACGTGTTCAATGCCGCCATTGACCAGTTTAATCGTGTGATTGATCACGAGACCCATGAGAAGAGCCGCATTCGCCAGTTGCAGCGTCTGATCAACAAGGCAGTGATGGCGCCCAATGATTACCTGGTTCATGGGCGCAAGCAGGAGCGCGAGGTCTACCGGCAAGCGACAGCAGCTATACATGATATCTTTGACGAACTCGAGACTTTTGTATCACTGCACGATCACGATTCGAAGCCGATTGATATTGCCCGAAAATACTGGATAGCAACGGATAAAAAGGCCAAGTTGATCCTGGCAGCTGACCGTCCCCTTGGCAACATCAACCTCGCCAACGAGATGGAATTGCTGGATCGGTCAGCTGAGCTGGCTGACTGGGCGCTGGATCGCATCTTTGACCAGATAACCGAGGGCGTGAAGCTGGAAATGGAGCGGGCTGAACGCCTTCAGCTCATCATGACCGGACTGATACTGGGCGGTACCAGTCTCAGTGCTGTATTGATCCTCTGGCTCAATACAATGTTGTCGCGGGCTGTTGTAAACCCGGTGTGCTGTATTGAAAGCGCGGCGAAAAGAGTCGGAGCCGGCGATCTGGGTGTGCGGCTGAACTGGCAACGCAGCGATGAGCTGGGTGACCTGGCAAAATCCTTTGATCATATGACGCTGCAACTCAAACTGGCCTATGACAGGCTCGAAGCAGTGACACGGATGGACAGCCTGACGGGTGTTTGCAACCGTCGTGAGTTTGACCGGGTTTTGCATGCAGAGCTGAGTCGCGCTGAGCGATTTGACAAAAACCTGTGCCTGTTGATGATGGATCTCGATAATTTCAAGGAAATCAATGATCGTTACGGGCACGTTGCCGGGGACAGGGTGTTGCAACGTGTTGCTGCAGAAATTGGTGAAACCATACGGGATATTGATTCATTGGCACGCTACGGCGGCGAGGAGTTTGCCCTGATCCTGCCGGAATCAGATATCGACGGTGCCAGCGCGTTGGCTGAACGAATACGCGAACTGGTGGAAGAGATGGGCTTCAGCACTGAGCGGGGGGAAAGTATTGCTCTGTCTGTCAGCATTGGTGTTGCCGTCTTTCCGATGCATGCCACGAGTGATGTGGACCTGGTTGTTGCGGCTGACCGGGCGCTGTATCGCGCCAAGCGCAATGGCCGCAACCGCGTGGAGTTGCCGCGGTCGGGCGATTGATCGATACACTTGATTGACTTATAGTGGCGCCAACCGGGTCGCGTGTCGGCGCGATGGTTCCCGTCCTGGTCTGCCATGCATTCAGGTTTTTCCACATACCAGCTGTTTATCCTCGTGAACAAACCCGTCGTGTTTGATGCCGGTGCGCTGACCGCAGTGGAGCTCGCGGCGGGATATTACGTGTACACCGGCAGCGCCAGGCGCAATATTGTTTTGAGGCTGGCGCGGCATTTATCCGCAGACAAGAAACTGCACTGGCACATTGATTACCTGCTGGCTCGTGATGGTGTGAATATTGTTGATGCCAGATTTTACCAAACTTCAGAATGTGAATTGAATGCCATGACACAAGGTGAATTTCCGATATCAGGGTTTGGTGCCAGCGACTGCGTTGCCGGTTGCATCAGCCACTTGTGTTACCAGGGCAATGCCAGCCATTACCCGGAGGTGAAGTAATGGCGTTGATCAGTGGTGAAGGCTTGTCACTAAATTATGGCCCGCATATCGTATTTGATGCCATTAATTTTGCTATTGAGCCGGGTGAACGCATTTGTCTTGTTGGCCGCAACGGTGAAGGCAAATCAACCTTGCTGAAATTGCTGGCACATGAAATTGAACCCGATGACGGTATTGTCCGCTACCAGGATGGCATCCAGGTAACACGCCTGACCCAGGAGGTACCGGAAGCCAGTGATGAGACGGTGTTCCGTTATGTCGGCCAGGCTTTTGGCGACAAGTCTGAATTGATGCAGAAGTACCATGAGGTTGTGCATACGGTGACGGAAACCGGTGGTGCCCAGGGGCTTGAGGAGATGGCGCGTCTCCAGGCAGAACTGGAACACGCTGATGCCTGGTCAGTTCAGCAGCGGGTGGAAGCGCTGCTGAGTCGTCTCGGTCTTGATGCCGATGCATCGATGACATCGTTGTCCGGTGGCTGGCGTCGTCGTGTGGCGCTGGCGCGTGCGCTGGCGCTGGAACCGGAAGTGTTGTTGCTCGACGAGCCCACCAACCATCTTGATATCGATGCCATTGCCTGGCTGGAATCGACCATTGAGCGCTTTAATGGCACGGTTGTATTTGTCACTCACGACCGTGCCTTTGTCGACAGGTTGGCTACCCGTATTCTCGAGCTGGATCGCGGACACCTGAACAGTTATCCCGGCAGCTATGCCGAATACCAGCAGCGCAAGCAGAAACAGCTTGAAGATGAAGCCACGGTCAACGCCGAGTTTGACAAGAAGCTGGCCAAGGAAGAGGTGTGGATACGCCAGGGTATAAAAGCCAGGCGTACGCGCAACGAGGGTCGTGTCAGGGCGCTGAAGAAACTTCGCGAAGAACGCCGCGAGCGGCGCGAGCGTTCAGGCAATGTCAGTATGAAACTTGACCAGGGCGTTCGTTCCGGCGCCCGTGTTATCGAGGCCAGGAATATCAGTTTTGCCCGTGACAGCAACGCGATAGTCAGCAATTTTTCCATCGACATTATGCGCGGTGACCGTATTGGCCTGGTCGGTGCCAATGGTTGTGGCAAGACCACGCTGATCAAGCTGTTGCTGAAGCAGCTGGCGCCGGACAGTGGCGAGGTAAATCATGGCAGCCGGTTGCAGGTGGCCTACTATGACCAGTTACGTGAACACCTGGAACCTGAAAAATCAGTCATGGACAATCTTGAGTACGGTTCCGAGTTTGTCGAGGTGGCGGGTCAGCGTCGACATGTATTGAGTTATCTTCAGGACTTCATGTTTGCACCAGACCGTGCACGATCACCGTTGAAAAATCTTTCCGGTGGCGAGCGCAACCGGTTGTTGCTGGCGCGGCTGTTCCTGCGCCCGGCCAACTTGCTGGTGCTGGATGAACCCACCAATGATCTTGATGTCGAGACACTGGAACTGCTTGAAAGCCTGCTGATGGATTACGAGGGCACGCTGGTGGTGGTCAGTCATGACCGGCAGTTCCTGGATAATGTCGCCACCAGCCTGCTGATCTTCACCGGCAACGGCCAGGTCGAGGAGCATATTGGGGGCTACAGTGACTGGCAGCGCCACCATTCCGACCGGGTTAAGCAGCAGCGCCAGGCAAAGTCTGAAGCCAAACCGGCAACAAGCAGTAATGAGAAAGCTCAGGCTGATTCCGGCAAGACCGGCAAGCGCAAACTCAGTTACAAGGAGCAGCGCGAGCTGGAGGAACTGCCAAGGCTCATCGAGAGACTGGAGACGCGCCAGCAGGAATTAACAATGATGATGAGTGCGGCGGATTTCTACCAGGGCGACAAGCAGGCCATTGTTGAGGTTACCCAGGAAGTCAGCGAAACCGAACACAAGCTGGTCGAAGCCTATGCCCGCTGGGAAGCGCTTGAAGCCGTGGGGAGCTGAGATGTCATCCTTGTATGAGCTTGCCCATGAAGCGCTTGCGCAGCGTGATATAAAAACCAAGCTAGAAGCAACGCATGAGCTGGAGCGCGCATGGCTGGCTGGCGAGCTTGACCGGACTGATGACAAGGCGTTGTTACCCTGCGATGCCGGCAGGCCGGCCAGGCCTGAGCGGGTGAACCCGACCGCGGTGCCGCGGCGCGGCCTTGGAACAGATGAAGGCCGAGCAGCATTTATTCATGCGCTGGCCCACATAGAATTCAATGCCATCAATCTTGCGCTGGATGCTGTTTACCGGTTTCGTGACCTGCCTGATGAATATTATGGCGACTGGATACGGGTGGCGCGCGAAGAGGCGGAGCACTATGTGTTGCTGCGTGGCCGACTCGTGGAACTTGGCCATGATTATGGTGATTTCCCGGCTCATGGCGGTTTATGGGACATGGCCCGGCGTACCGCTGACGATGTGTTGATGCGCATGGCGCTGGTGCCAAGACTGCTCGAAGCGCGCGGCCTGGATGTAACGCCGGGTATGATCAAGCGCCTGGAGTCCGTTGGTGATGACAAAACTGTTGAAATACTTGAGCTGATTTATCGCGAGGAACTTGGCCATGTTGAAATCGGTACCCGCTGGTTCAACTTTGCCTGCGAACAGCGCGAGCTTGATCCGCAACAAACCTATATTTCCATTATCGAATCTCATGCGAGCGAACGGATTCGCAAACCCATTAATATTGATGCACGGCGCAAGGCCGGTTTTACCGATACAGAGCTCGCTTTCCTCGACAAAACATCTGGTTGATCAGGCCCGTTTCAAGTGACAGATTGTGTCACCAGTTTGCATTGTGGTAATTGCGGTTAAAGAATTGTCAATACATGATTACATAATGTTGTTTCCCCAAGCTTATGTGTCAGAATTGATGCCTAGTCAGCAAACAGTTGCCATGGGGTGCGACGTCATTGTCGTAGTTGTAATGTGAGAAACAGAAGAACCCTGTTAACAGACGAAAGAATCAACCCGAGAAGAAACGTAGATTTTGATGGTTTCGTCTGTCGTGGCCGCGAGATTCCCAGGCGCTGTTATATTAAGAGCATCAGTTTTGGTTCCGTTGCCCTGAAATTCAGCGGTGAGGGTAAACTGCTTATTGGTGACGAAGTAGAGGTGCGCATCACCGATATAACCAACGCTGACATGGGTGTTGTCAGGCTGAAAGGTGTGGTAGTCAATTCCCGGGATGAGTTGTACGGCATTCGTTTTTCCCGTCTTGAGCTCGGACAGTATGATGCCGTGCTACGCATGGTGTTTGCCACCGGTGATAACCTGCTCGCGCTGCCGAAACTGGCAGCAAACTTTTAACGCGTCGGCGCAGCCCAGAAAATCCGCGCGATTGCCGGCTGAATTTTCCGCGTTCGACAAATCATTCGGGCCGGGTCTTGTGGGGCGCATCCAGTGATGAGGACGCTTGGTCAGGATGGAACGATGGCGCCGGGCGCCATCGCCTGCTGAGTTTGTTCCGCTGGCGTACCAGCCGGCTCAGTTCTCCGCTTTCATTTGCGAAACCTGCCAGCCCGACACATTCTTGCTGAATTCAAAGTGTCGATTGACCATTTTGCCGCCGGTCAGGTACTGCATGAGCAGTTCACCCTTGCCCGGGCGATGGCCAGGCGTAAATCGCACATCGCTATAGGCGACCTTGCTGATGGATTTGCCTGGTTCCTTGGCCAGCATGTATTTCAGGGCAACGTACATCAAGGTTTCGTCGGCATCACCGGTCAGTACCGGTTGGCCGCCAATCTTGCGAAAGCCGGTCGTGATCGCTTTGAAGCCGCCCTTGATTTCAACAGGGCCGGCATTAACAGCCATGGCCACCGCGAGACTTTCCCCGTTCAGATCACCAAACTTGATGGCCACGGCCGTATTCGCATTGCGAGACACTTCCGTGCCGCCGGATCCGGGCGTGTTGTTTCGCACCACCAGCGTTGCCCGGTCAAAACTCTTGCCCACCGGCACTTCCCAGTTGTCATGACCGAAATCGATAATGATTTCCGTATGGCTGCTGCCGGCCGGGCCCTGTCTCAGGGTAACAATGCCTTTTTCATAGCCTATAAAGTCCGGATCAAATGTTTTTCCATCAAGCTTGCTGACCAGTGAGCCCGGCCTGGCGTCCGCGTTATTGGTTGTTGCAGGTGCTGCAGTCTTTACTTCCGGGGCAGCAGCGCGTTTGCGCGGAGCCGGTGCGGGCTGGGATGTCGGAGCCGGTTCGCCAAGACCGACCATTTCCAGAATTGGGGCAATGTCCAGTGCCAGGCCACCGTTCAAGGCAAAGTATCCGCCACCCAGTGCGACCAGCAACAGCAGCAAAAGGGCTGCCCGCTTGTTTTGACCACTGTTTTTGCGGGTAACGGGCTTGGGTTTTTTGTCCCCGCCACCCAGCCCGAACAAGCCACGTTTTTTTGGCTTGTCGACTGCGGTATTGCCAACCGTGCTGTCGCCGCCAATATCGAGCATTTCTTCAGAGGGTGCATCGAGATCGCCGTCATCGAAGTTGGGCATGGCGACCGTGTACTCAGCGTTACTCGAAGCTGATTTTTTCTTGAACCTGGAGAACAGGTTTTTAAAAGGAATTTCCATAGCCATAGCTCTCTAAATAGTCCTTTAGCGTGAATGTGGCAAGTCCGACGACTGCTTCAGGGTCGGTGTATCCGGTGAATTGGTCGGGCTGATGGGCAGGCAGTCGTTGTTGCCGGCGAAACTGACCAGCCCGGCATACTTGTTTTTTACCAGGGCCAGGTGTGCATTTTTGGTGGCGGAATCAGTGGTTGACGGATATACCAGGTGCAATTGCCTGGTTCCGGAGCGATAGGCCAGCCTGCCAATTTCGTTTGCTGTCAGCACCGGCTGGCTTGTTTGTTTTTCGGAATGCGGCTTTGCCAGCAGCAAGCCGGTTCCTGATGCCAGGGTTTCGAGTTTTTCCGATACGTTCGCGCTGTCATCTACCAGGGTGACGCTGTTGTTGTCTGTGCCTAGCCGCCAGCTAAGGGTTGGCATAAAGCGATTGTCACTGTCGGTTGCCTGCAGTTGATACTCCGGGTCGTTGAGGACGCTGAACAGGTTTTCCCCCGGCTTGCCCGGTCGCTGTCCCGGCCGCTTGCCGGAGCCGGCGTTGTGGGCCTTGAGTTTATAGCCCTGGTAGCCGAGAGGGCTGATGACATCCCCAAGGTGTCGCCAGGCTCCGCGTTTCTGATCAAACAGGGTGCGCACAAAATTTACGGTAGAAGGCATGTACTTGTTTCCATCCGGGCCGAACACTGACAGGGTTTCGCGCCGGCCGCTGGCCTGGGAGGCGGCGACAAAAATCGGCAAGTCGTTGCTGCGGCTGGCATCGAGGCGAGTAAATAGTATCGTCTTCAGGTCATGAATATTGGCCCCGGACTGAAGAAAGCCGTGGTAGCTGCCGGAGCCTGGATTGATCAAGACACGTACTCGCCCGTTGACCCAGAGCTGATAGGAATAATTCTGGGGCACTGCTGATTGGCTTGTCGGACTGATGTTTATGACTTCCAGTGCACTGCGATAGCGGTCACCACATTGACTTGCCAGCGTAACCTGGCCGACCGGAATAGACAAAAAACAAAACAGCAGCGTACGCCGGGTCAGCGTACGTCGAGTTGGATAATTCTGTCCAGTCGGATGCAATAGCGCGTCTCGTTATTATCAGTTGCCAGCAGGAACTCTTCACCATTACGGGTTTGCAGGTCTACGGGCGTTATCATTGTAACGTGTTTTCGTCCGGCTTCCAGCCAGCCTAGCTGCAGGCATCGGCGTTGCATGATGGCCAGTTCCAGCTCGGAGTGAAAACTGCAGGAAACGGGTTGGTAATCAGTCGTCATGGCGACGGATTTCGATTCGCAGCAATTCGTCCCGGCCGTTGACCAGGGTAGTGTAATGAATGGTCCGACAGCAAACCTTGCAGTCTTCGCGATATTCTTCGCTACCGGCTGACACGTCAATATTGCTTTCGAAGCGCTCGCCGCAATAGGGGCAGCGCACAGTCTGGCTCACGATCATGATAACTAGCGTAGCAGAGGTCCGGCCAATGTCTTGTTGGTGACGCCAATTTTTGTGCTTGCATCGGCGCGGCTTCCGGTCTATTCTGCATGAGAACATAGTGAGAACATCTTATGCTATCCGATCGTCAGCGCCAGATTTACCAGTTTATTCGAGACCACGTGGCTCGTTTTGGTGTAGCGCCTAAATTGCGCGAGATTGGTGATCATGTCGGCATCAATTCCCGCGGCACGGTGCATCGTCACGTTAAGGCGCTGGAGCAGGCAGGATTGATTGAGATCGATGCGGAGCAGTCCAGGGGTATTCAGTTGCTGGACCAGGAGGAGCAGCCTGCCGGTTTGCCATTGCTGGGCCGAATCGCTGCAGGTTGCCCGATTGAGGCCATTGCCGGCCAGGAACGCATCGACCTGGGCGGCTTTTTTATGGGTGCCGGTCGGTATGTATTGAAAGTGCAGGGTGATTCCATGATTGATGATGGCATTCTGGATGGTGACATGGTCGTCGTGCGCCATTGTGATCGTGCCGAAAATGGCGCAATTGTCGTCGCCCTGATCGACAACGAGGAAGCGACCCTGAAGCGAATTTATCGTAACGACGACGGCACGGTGACGTTACAGCCTGCCAATTCTGCGATGGCGCCCATGCGTTACTCGGGCGACCGGGTAACACTGCAAGGTGTTGTGGTTGGCCAATTTCGCGCCTACGACTGAAGTGGAGGTGTACAAAATGCGTAAGTTGCCTGGAATCAAATTTCACCGGAGCCGGGACAGGGAAATGGAATCACTGGCCTGTTATTGGCCAACAGCCTTGTTGTGCATCCCCGGCTGCGATTACGCGCAGCTGCTGAAACTGTTACCGGCAGCTCGCGAGAACCTGGGCGTCAGTGTCTGGCCTGCACCCCATCAAAGCGTTGCCACTGATGTCATTATTGATATCACCCATTGGCAGGCACCGCTGGGCGGCGCATTTGCAGCTGCCTGGGCGTTGCTGGACCAGTTAAAACATTGTGCGCCATCACTAAGTTGGCGCGCCGGGCTGGGCCCCGGAGTCACCGCCGCGCGGTTTGCTGCCCGGAATGCCGGAAACGGCGATCTGGTTGATATCCCGCCGTGGGAGCTGGGCAATGTTATTGCGTTCGTGCCGCTGTCCGAGTTTATCGACAGCTTGCCGTTACGCCTGGCATCGGCTTTTCGTCGTGATGGCGTGCGTAACTGCGGCGATGTGCTGGAATTCCGGACTGGAGACTGGCTGGATTGTTATGGTGCGACCGGTAATGAAGTGCGGCGCTGTTGCCTGGGCCTGGATTATCTTGAAGCCTCGATATTGCCCGGTGCTGATACCGTGCAGCCGGAACATGGAATGCCGGTTAGCCGAAAGTCGTTGATGTTACCGGTGAACGCTACAAGTTTCAGGGCGCTCAGCGCTTATATGCGGGTACTGTGTGTACGATTGTCCCGGGAATTGAAACAGGCAAGCCAGAAGACTGCCCGGATTGAAGTCGAGCTTTGGTCCCGTGGCGCCCAGCCGGTTTGGGCGTTTGGTGTAAGCCTGGGTATGCCGGGTAACCAGGCCGCAGATTTGTATACGGTATTGCAAGCGGGCTTGCGCCGAATGAAGCAGACCGAATCAGTGTCCTGCATGCGCATGACGGCCGGCCAGCTCAGCCACGAAGCCGGCCAGATGAATATGCTTGATCAGCTTTTGGCTGGCCAGAAAATCCAGAACAGTACAGCACCCAGTATCAATCGATAGACTACAAATGGTGTCATGCCAATTCGATTCAGAAATTTCAGGAACCAGTGAATGCATAGATAGGCGCTTATGCCGGATAGCAAGATACCGGAAATAATTGCCATCCAGTCAACCGGACCGGTTTGTTTGACCAGGTCAAGCAGTTTCAGGCCGCCGGCCGCAGTGATAGTGGGTATCGATAGCAGAAACGAAAATCGGGCAGCAGCTTGTCGATCCAGTCCCAGTAACAAGCCGGCGGTAATGGTAATGCCTGAACGCGATGTGCCTGGAATCAGGGCGACAGCCTGGGCTATGCCAATCAATAGATAGTCCTTCAATCCAAGCTGTGTCTCGTCTCTTTGACCTTTTCCGCGTCGATCCGCCCAGGCCAGGGCAACGCCAAACACAATAGTTGTCGCTGCGATAACCAGTGGTGAGCGCAAATGGTTTTCGACAACCCCGTTAACCAAGAATCCGGCAACCGCGACAGGAACGGTGGCAATTATCACGCCCCATGCCAGCTGGCTGTGGACAGTGGATTGGCGATTACCGGTGAAGCCGGTAGAGCCAAGCCAGTCACGGGTCATGAGCCACACTTCGCGGCGCATATAAAGTACAACCGCTGAAAGCGTGCCAACATGAACGGCGACATCAAATGCCAGGCCCTGATCCTGCCAGCCGAGCAAGACAGGTACGAGAATCAGGTGTGCCGAGCTTGATATGGGCAGAAATTCGGTAATACCCTGGACGATGGCCAGAACCAGTATATTGATAAATTCCAATGGCTTGTTTCCGACAGGCTGTGGCTGCAATGGACCCGGAAGCCTGGAGTTGCAGCAATGAACAATCCAGAATCGTTTGAAGTGTGCGTTGACCGGGGTTGTCAGTCAACACCAAAGGCCTCTACTATCGTTTGCTGACAAGTCATACCCCGGGATGAATCATAGTGACCAGCTTTGGCGTATATCAGTACCAAGCAAGCGGCCTGTTGGTCGCGGCCCTGTTATTGTTTTCAACGTCGATGCAGGCCGATGAGCCGCAGCCGTTTTCAGTAACCTACAAAGTGTATCGCAGTGGTTTTGAAGTCGGCACAACGCGCTACAAGCTGATGCGTGATGCTGAATTCTATATCTACGATGCCAAGGCAAGGCCGGCAGGTATAGCCGTCGTACTTGGTCTTGACAAGGCCATGGAGATCACCCGGCTGCAACAACAAAACGGCCAGTTAAGGCCGATGCAATATGAATACAGCATTGAAGGTGAGGACCAGTCGCGACGGCAAATCAGTTTTGACTGGGAACAGATGGTGGCGACGGTGATCAAGCCGGACAAGACGCGAACCATCCGGTTAACGCCAGACACCCTGACGCCTTTGGCCATGCAGCTCGTGGTAATGCAGGATATGCAGGTCGGGCAACTCAAGCCGTCCTACACAGTTATCGGCAACAAGCGGCTGGAACACTACCGGGTCAGAAAACTGGGCACCGAACCGGTGGTTACCGGCATCGGGCGCCTGCAAACCGTGTTGATCGAAGGGTCGCATACACGCAAGGGTGTGACCCGAACCATGCGCCTGTGGTGTGCGCCGGACCTCGCCTATCTACCGGTGAAAGTAGAGCAGGACAGGGACGAATCCAGTTTCACCCTGGAACTGGTGGCCGTCGAGGGCCTGGGCAAATAGGGTCGTCGCTGTCGTAAAGTCGGAGCTTTGACCCGGGCATTTCCGGATTAAAGTTGCCCGCAAAATGTGTCGATAAGTTGACGGAAAACCGTTAGCTGAAAAAGATGCAGATCAATCCTAACCCGGGCCTCAGGCCGACCATATTGACCGGACAACTACCTGGTACCCAGGTGTGGCAACCCGGTGAAATCATCAAGGCATTGGCATTGAATGATGTAGCCAAGGGTACCGCACGTTTCCGTCACAATACGCTGGTATTTGAGGCACAGTTGGACCGGCCCATGGCCAAGGGCGAAACTGCCCAATTCCGCGTCCTGAAAGGTGGCGAAAAACCGGTGTTGCAGTACCTGCAGCCGCAAACCGAACCGGTTTCCACGGCCATAAACCGCGCCATGATGCAGCAAAAACCGTTGGCGCCGGTGCTGGCGCGAATCGTGGCCTACACCGCTTCTGTACCAGAGCAGGACGCGTCATTGCCTGCTGAAGTGGTGCGAACCATGAAAGGGCTGGCGTCGGCACTACCGGGGCTGGACCAGTTGACCAGGCCCGATACGTTGCGGCAGGCGCTCAGCCAATCCGGAACCCTGCTCGAAAGTCATTTGCGTGTGTTGGCGGAGCAGCGCTCCGGAATACAGGGCAAAGCGCCGGTACCGCCGAGCACGGCGATCGTCGAAGGCGACCTGAAAGCCGGGTTGTTAAAGTTATTGGCGTCAATTCGACCAGTGCAGCAGCAGTTGCCCATCGGTGTCGGCGGTGTGCCGCATGCCACTTTTGGCAATGCATCGACGGAATATGCGCCCCAGCCGCCGGTTGGCAGGACTGTCTTGCGCGCCGGCCGGGAACCGGTCGCAGAGCTATTGCCCGGCCAGAAACCGGTCATGCCGGATTTGATGAAAGATGTTACCGCCGCCCTTGGACGAATCAATATACTGCAATTGTTCAGTGGCCATGCTGATGCTGCCGTACAAACCTGGTGGACGGAATTGCCGTTTGTAAATGCCAGCCATGTCGAGGTATTGCCATTGGTAATCGAGCAGGATAGCAGTCATGTGACGGGCGGAGACGGCAAGCATCGCTGGACAGTCAACCTGGGGTTTGATCTGGACGGGATTGGTGCACTGTATGCACGCATAGCCATGGTAGAGACCCAGGTGTCTGTTCAGTTCTGGGCCGAGCGTGAGGAGTCAGTAGACAAAGTGAACAGCTTCTTGTCGACCTTGCGAAGCGACATTGAATCGGACGGGTTGTCGATATCAATTTTGCATTGTGATCACGGGCAACCGTCCCAAACATTAACCAGTGCCTTGCCAGACCAGACCCTGGAGTTGCGCGCATGAGCAACAAGCTTGATGTTTACAGCAAGACTTCGGCAGTCGCTTTGCATTATTCCGGCCTCGGCGCGCCGATAGTAACCGCCAAGGGCGAGGGTTTGATTGCAGAAAAAATTCTCGAAATTGCCCGGGCCAACAACGTACCATTGCATGAAGACCGGGAACTGGTGAAGCTGTTGTCCAATATTGAACTGGGGGCGGAAATACCCGAACAGCTGTACCAGGTTGTAGCCCGGGTAATCGCTTTTGCCTACAGCATCAGCGGAAAGCAGCCGCCGTTACCGGAGCCGGCCCGGCCTGTTGATGATGCGTGATCGATGAAGTGGCCAAAGCGCCTAATGCGTGTATAGCTTGGCCTCACCTTCCGGCCGTGTACGAAATCGCTTGTAACACCATAAGTACTGTTCGGGTTTCTGGCGTATGCATTGCTCGACATGATAGTTTAACGAGGCAAGAGAAGCCGATACATTGCTATCGGTAACAAGCTTGTCAGTTTCCTTGAGATGAATAATATAGCCGCGTCCGAATGACAGTCGTTCCGCCCAGGCACACAACACCACGGCGCCGGTTTTGTTGGCAAGCCGTGACAGCAACACCATAGTGTTCGCCTGTATGCCGAAAAAAGGGGCAAATTTCCCTTGCCCCCGGCTCGGGTCCTGGTCGGGTAATATGGCGGTCAGTTCGCCGTTGGAAATACGCTTGAACAGCGTACGAACACCCCGGGCATCGGTGCGAACAACCCTTCCGCCCAGGCGAGTCCGGCCCTGTATCATGGTTTTATCAAGACCGGCAATCGGGGGTGGCAGGTACAGGCAGGTCATCGGGTAGCGAGCCGACATGTGCAGCCCGATGATCTCCCACATGCCGAGATGGGGCGCCGCAAGAATCACCCCTTTGCCCCGGGCATAGGCATCAACAAGCAATTGTTCGTTGACGACACCCTTGACCAGTTTCAGTACGCGCTTGCTGCCGCGCATCCACATGGCCGAACTTTCCAGTGCACCCTTGGTTGTTTCTACCAGGCTTCGACGGACCAGTTGCCAGTGGTCCCAGCCGCCCAGTTCAGGAAAGCACAGCTTGATGTTGACTATCGTCGTGCTGCGCCGCCTGTTCGGAACAAGAAAAAACAGCGTACCGAGCAGGTAACCTGCAGCATGAATAACCGGAAGTGGCATTAACGCCAGCATCCGCAAGATCAGCTTGATGACTGCTGCCATGTTTACCGGGCCACCGTTGGCACAAAATTGGCTGTCTAGTTTACACCATCAAGATTGGTTTCATCGGCCTTGATCAGCAGGCCCTTGCGACCGCTGAGTATGCTGCGAACCTTGGCAGCCGCAAAACCGGCGCCAAATCGAAGCAGCCTGGCCATATGGTTGGGATGTTGCAGCGTCATTTTCAGATAGTGGTGCCCAACCTGTCGACGCTTGTAGAACGATGTCAGTACCTCCTGGTACTTGCGGTCCAGTTCTTCAACCGTAAATCCCTCCGGTGCCCAGACAAAGTTCATGCCGTTCATTTTTTCCCAGTGGTCGTCACGAATATTGGTGCCGTACAGGTCACGGTATATGGGTGAGCCGGGATAGGGGGTGAACTTGGTCAGGTTCATGATGGTCATGGGAATGCGGCGAACAAAATCCTTGGTCTTTTCAATGGTCTCATTGGTTTCACCGGGGTAGCCAAGCATGAACAGGCCTTTGGTGCGAATGCCGGCCTCCGCGGTCCATTTGACCGCCTGTTCGGACTTTTCAATTTCCGCAGACTTGTCCATCTGCTTCAGCATTTCATTGGAACCGGTTTCGAGTCCAAAGCTTATTTCCCAGCAGCCGGCCTGTTTCATCAGGCCGAGCACGTCCGGCTTGACCGTATCGACGCGGGCGGTACATGACCAGGTCATCTTCAGGCCGCTGTCTATAATCATGTTGCACAGTTCGGTGACACGAACCTTGCTGGCAAGAAACAGGTCATCAACAAACATGATATGGCGAACGCCGTATCTACTGTTGAGATGTTGCATCATCTCGAAAACCTTCTCGGGCGAATAATGGCGCACCCTGTTGCCGAACGTGGACGTATCGCAAAAACGGCAATGGAACGGGCAACCACGGGAAGCGGCGATCGTTGCTACCGGGCCCTTTGGAAAATCGTAGATAGCCGGTTTGTAGGCATGAGGGAAGTCGGGCAGCAAGTCCCAGGCGGGAAACGGTAATTCGTCGAGAATCTTGTTAATGGTTTTCCCGGGCGTGGTTTTGATAAATGGACCGTCGCGGTAAATGATGCCGGGAACTTCGCGAATTGAGCCGCCGGCGTCAAGCGCGGTAAGCAAGTCCATGAGAATTTTCTCGCCCTCACCGTTGACTGCGTAGTCAAACTCCTTGAATCGTTCCATGGTTTCATTGCCCATGGATGAAATATGTGGTCCGCCAACGATAATGATGGTCTCGGGCAGCGCCTGCTTGACCAGCCTGGCGATAGTAACGGCGTTCCAGACACCAACAGTGAACAGGGTAATCCCGACATACTTGGGCGCCTGCCTGGTAATCTTTTCGGCAACGGCTTCCGGCGTATAGCCGAAAATGTCCGATTCGATGATCGACGGGCTGTAACCGTGCTCCCTGACTTCGGCGGCGAGATGCAGCAAGCCGAGAGAGGGTGAGTTATTGGTAATGTGTTTGACAAATTCGTAGCCTGCGGCCACGCGCTCGTAAGGCGGGTTTACAAATACTATCTCTTTGCCCATTTTAACGGTACCACGTTTCCAATCACGGAAACTCTGTAAGGTCTTGTAATATAAGGCGAATACTGACCCCCCGTATGCGGAAAGTCAATTTTTACCACTCCTGCGTTATTATAGCCGCCATTCATAAAGGAGGAACAAATGGCAGTTGCAGGTGTATTAAAACCCAACCAGCAAATAATACCCGATCTCTACAACCTGGTGAAAATCCTGACCCTGTTTGCCATCATCGGCGCGTGTTTTGTTGCCGGTCATCTGGGCGCCCTGGAGATGGAAAGTCGGTGGCCCGGTGGACCGGGTAGCATTGCCTGGGTAGTCAAGTGGCACTGGCTGCTACTTACCGGTACCGGTGCCAGTATAGCCGTAATCGGCTTGGGGATCCTGGCTCATGATGCGGTACACAAGGTGCTATTCAGTCGCCTGTGGCTGAACGAGTGGCTTGGCGGATATATTTCGGCCATGGCGTTGTTGCCGTTTCACAGTAATCGACAGTTTCACCTGGCGCACCACAGTTACGCCCACCAGCCCGGAAAAGACCCGGAAAACCCCATGCATAACCACGATAGCCTGTTGTTCGCGGTAACTGCGGGATCCGTGATCGCGCTGGCGCTGCAGTATCGCATCCTGTTCTACAACCTGTTCACCCGGTATTTCACCAGGCGATACTTTGGTCGCGTGACCCGGGACCTAGTGCTGGTGGCACTTGCCGGCCTTACATACTTTGTTGTCATTCCGGCTGCGGGCTTGCCGATTGGGCACAGTTTCCTGCCCATGTTCCTGGCATTGCCGCTGGTGTTCGGACTGCGTGCCATTTCTGATCATTATGGGCTCCCGCCTTTGAACCGGGAGCTGAAAACCGAGGGCAAGCCTACACAAACCGAGCTGGATGCCTGGCATGAGCAGAACGCACCAATACAGGCGGAGGTGACCGGCTGGGTGATTTTGACCAACCCGGTGCTGGAGTGGTTATGGAGCAACGTGAATTATCACGAAGTGCATCACAAGTTTCCGTACCTGTCGTACCGCTATCTCAAGGATACCTTTGAACAGACCCGTGACCAGTTACCTTATATTGTTGCACATGGATACGCACGGAACCTGTTCAGGCAACGCAAGCGCAAATACTACGCTGATACCATGCCGCAAGAATCGTGAATCCCGGTAGCCATGAGATATAAATCTGCAATCAGTCTTGTTGTCGTGGCCGCGGCGTGCCTGTCCGCTTGCGGCTCAATAAAGACGCTGGCGCCTGGCGCAAAACAGGATATGGCAACGAACCAGAAGTATCGCAACACCCGCTGCGAGGCTATTCCGCGCACCTACAGCGGCGTGATGTATGTCATGTGCACGGCATACATTCAGAAGCCGGAAACCGATACTGAGACTGACACCACGGAGCGGCCCGGCCAAGATGAAGCCGTGAATGTCGATAAAAGCATTCCCGGTGCCAGTGTTCTCGACCTGTTCCTGAGCGGCGTCATTGATACGTTGGTGTTGCCCTACACGCTGTTCCGGCAACTCACCGAGGGTGGATTCAAGTTCAACGTCGATCCCGAGTACCGGAACGGGGAGCTGATACGACGGGACTACTGATGGTGTACTGTTGATATTGGCCAGGCGGGGCCGCATATAGGGCACGTTACTCATTTGGAGCAGGTAAAATGCCGTCACAAGTTCATGTTGTTTGTGGTTATTGCGACCAGGTAAACCGGATTCCGGGTGATCGTCTTGCTGATGGCCCCAAGTGCGGTGGCTGCGGCCAGAAGCTTTTCAAGTCCAAGCCCGTGGAGCTGGGCAGCAACAATTTCAACGCTCACATCAACAAATCAGACCTGCCTGTAGTCGTGGATTTCTGGGCGCCGTGGTGCGGACCTTGTCGAATGATGGCACCGGCATTTGAGCAGGCTACAGCTGACTTTACCGGCAAGGCGCAGCTGGCCAAGGTCAATACCGAGGCGGAACAGGGCCTTGCCGGCAAGTACAATATCCGCAGCATTCCAACCATTGCCATATTTCACAAGGGCCGGGAAATAGCTCGCCAGGCCGGGGCAATGGACCGACAATCCCTGAGCCGCTGGATCAATCAACACATCAAGTAGCGCCGGAACTGGTCATTGTCATGCAAACATTGCAATAATGTTTGCATGACATGGCATGCGCCTGGTTTGCCTCATACCCGGGATGTTGCGGACATCCTGGCAGAGTTGCGTGTGTCTGAAAACGGACTGGACGACCCTGAAGCCGGTCGACGCCTGGAGCAGGTCGGATTTAACCGTTTGCCGGTGGCAAGGCCTGCGTCAATCGGCAGGATTTTCGTTCGCCAATTCAAAAACCCCCTGATCTACATCCTGTTAGCGGCAGCCGCGTTATCCGTGTTTGTTGGTGAATTGATTGACGCCGGGTTTATTGCCGTTGTGCTGTTGTTCAATGCAGTCATTGGAACGGTTCAGGAGTACCAGGCAGAAAAAAGTGCACAATCCCTGCAGCAGATCCTGGCGTCGGTTACCCGTGTACGTCGTAACGGCAGTGTTCGTGAGCTACCGGTAGAGCAACTGGTCCCTGGTGACATCGTCTTGCTGGAATCCGGTGACAGGGTGCCTGCTGATGCCCGTGTCATGACCTCGGTAGCACTGGAGGTTGACCAGTCATTGTTGACCGGTGAGTCGCTATCCCAGGACAAGTTCGCGCAAGTCATTGGTGATATCGAAGCGACACTGGCAGATCAGTCCAACATGGTGTTTGCCGGAACCATCATCTTGCGTGGTCGCAGCGAAGTCCTGGTTACCGCAACCGGAATGACAACGCAGCTCGGCGCCATTGCTGATGTTGTCAGCCGCGGTGAGCGGGAAACGCCGCCGCTGATCCGGCGCATGGAGCAGCTTACGCGGCGCATTGGTTTTGCCTATGTTTTTGTTGTCGTGTTGATGGTTGCAATCGCGGCAATTCAGCAAAAAGATATTCTGAATGTTCTGCTGGTAACCATTGCCCTGGCAGTTGCAGCAATACCGGAAGGCTTGCCAGTGGCTATTACCGTCGCATTAAGCGTTGGCATGCGCCGAATGGCCAAATCAAATGTAATTGTTCGTCGCCTGGTGGCGGCGGAGACACTGGGCTCCTGTACCTGTATAGCCTCAGACAAGACCGGCACGCTGACGGTAAATGAAATGACCGTCAAGCGATTGTTATTGCCTGGTAATACAGAACTGGATGTTTCAGGCGAAGGACTGTCGCCTGACGGCGAGATTCGTCTTCAGCCGGATGCCTTGGCAGGAGTCGGCGATGTCGTGCTGGAACTGTCACGCGCAGCAGCGCTTTGTAATGACGCCAGTATTACGTGGTCCGGAGGAGATGCTCGTGCAACCGGGGACCCGGTGGACATTGCCTTGCTGGTATTGGCCAAAAAAGCCGGCTTTGAGCCCGGCGAAATCGCAACCCGGTTTGAACGCCTTGGCAGTATTCCGTTTGAACCGGAGAACCGGTTTGCGGCAACGCTGCATCGCAGGAACGGCCGCAACCAGGTATTGGTAAAAGGCGCTGTCGAGCGAGTCCTGGATATGTGTACAACCATGCTGGATGTATCGGGAATGATTGATCTCGATCAGCAGCAGGTTGAACAGGCAGCAAACACGTTGGCAGGACAGGGATACCGGGTGCTGGCACTGGCGCAGGCCGATAGTTCTGCAGATGTGATTGAAGAAAAAGAATTGCGCGGTATGTGTTTTCTCGGGCTTGTCGGAATGATCGATCCACCTCGGCCTGAAGCGCGGCAGGCTATCGCGCAATGTCACAGTGCCGGGATCAGGGTGGTAATGGTTACCGGTGATCATCCTGGTACCGCCGAAGCCATAGCCCGTCAACTGGGAATGACAGAAGGCGAAGCAAAAGTCATTACAGGTCGTCAATTGCATCACCTGAAGAGTGCTGACGTTAATGAATATGAGAACGTCATTACTGAAACGGATGTTTTTGCCCGTGTTGATCCGGTAGACAAGCTCGATATTGTCAAGGTGTTGAGTAGAAAGGGTCACTATGTCGCGGTAACAGGAGACGGCGCCAATGATGCGCCGGCACTGCGAACCGCGCACGTGGGCGTTGCCATGGGCAGAAAGGGTACCGATGTTGCCAGGGAGTCAGCAGAGCTGGTGCTGACCGATGATAACTTCGCCTCTCTTGTCGAGGGCATCCGGCAGGGACGCGTAGCCTACAATAACGTGCGCAAGGTTGTATTTCTGCTGGTCTCCACCGGTATGGCAGAAGTGATCATGTTTCTAGCGGCGCTGCTGGCCGGGTTACCGTTACCATTTACTGCCGTACAACTGCTGTGGCTCAACCTTGTTACCGAAGGTATCCAGCATGTCGGCCTCGCTTTTGAAAAAGCGGAGGGCGATGAAATGAAAAAGCCACCACGTTCACCGAAAGAGTCCGTGTTTAACCGGGTAATGATTGAGCGAACCCTGTTGTCTGCATCCTATATGGCGGTGTGTGCATTCATCATGTACAAAACACTTCTGGACAGTGGTTATACAGTCGAGCAGTCCCGCAATTTTGCACTGTTGTTGATGGTTTTGTTTGAAAATGTCCAGGTACTCAACGCCAGGTCGGAATCACGCTCGCTGGCGTCTTATAGTCTGTTCAGTAACCCGTTATTGTTGATTGGTACGGCCATGGCGCAGCTTGTCCATATCGGCGCAATGTATGTGCCGGGAATCAACAAAGTGCTGGATGTTCAGCCGGTGAGCCTGAAATCATGGCTTGCCCTGCTGGTTGTTGCAGTTGGCCTGGTTGTATTGATGGAAGCCCACAAGATAGTATTGCGCCGGCGCAATTCCTGAGCGAAGCATGCAACAAGAAAAGAATTTATCCAGCCTGAAAAACTATATCATAGTCACCGTAGCGTACTGGGCATTTACCCTGAGTGACGGCGCGCTGCGCATGCTGGTGCTTTTGCATTTTCATGGTATTGGCTATAACGCGTTCCAGGTGGCCATGCTGTTCCTGTTGTACGAGTTTTTCGGCATGGTATCCAATCTTGTCGGTGGCTGGGTTGCGGCCCGCCTTGGTATCCGAAGCACCTTGCTGACCGGCCTGGCGTTGCAGGTTATTGCGCTCATGATGCTTTCGATGCTTGACCCTGGCTGGGTAATATCCGTATCGATTACCTACGTGATGATTGCCCAGGCGCTGTCCGGAATCGCCAAGGACCTGACAAAGATGAGCGCCAAGAGTGGCGTGCGGCTGGTCAGCGGGGAAGCCGGGGGACAGCTGTATCACTGGGTAGCGGTGCTGACTGGGTCAAAGAACGCATTAAAAGGAGCCGGTTTTTTCGTCGGTGGCATGTTGTTAACTTTCGCGGGATTTGTCGGCAGCCTGTGGATATTGTCGGCAATGTTGATGGCCGCATTACTGTACGCAATGGCATTGCCGACTGCTGTCGGCAGGGTAAAAACTAAGCCACGATTCAGTTCGCTTTTTTCAAAGAGCCCGTTGATCAATTCATTGTCGTGGGCGCGCCTGTTTTTGTTTGGTTCCCGTGACGCCTGGTTTGCCGTGGGCTTGCCGTTATACCTGGTTAATGGCCAGGGCTGGACGGCTGCACAAGTCGGATCGTTCATGGCGGCATGGGTAATCGGCTATGGAATTGTCCAGGCTTCGACGTCGTGGCTGTTTCGTGACAGGACGCCTGGTGCCGGAACATCGCTGGCGTGGATATCAGCGTTGACCTTGCTCACACTGGTCATTGTAATCATGTTGAATACCGGGCTGGACGCGTTGACCGTAATCCTGGCCGGGCTGACGGCATTCGCAGCATTGTTTGCGGTTAACTCGGCAATCCATTCGTTCCTGGTGCTGGCCTATTCAGATAGTGACAACGTGACATTGAATGTCGGTTTCTATTATATGGCCAATGCTGCCGGGCGACTGATCGGAACCCTGTTATCCGGCGCCGCATACTATTGGCAAGGTATTAACGGCTGCCTCGCGACGGCGACAATGATGTTGGTCGTGTCAGCCGTGCTGTCTTTACGGCTTCGAGTTATAGAAAGCAGGCAGCCTGATCAGTTTGACCAGGTTTCCCGGAGAAACTGAAAAGGCGACCACCCTTTGGGTGATCGCCTTGATCGGATTGATGCGACCAGTCGATTTCAGAAGATGTCGTTTCTGTTAGCGATCGTACTCCGGTGACGCCGCGATCTTGTGAATGCTCAGGTCGGCGCCGTTAAATTCGTCTTCCTGGCTCAGGCGCAGACCAATTGCAGCCTTGATGGCACCATAAACGATAAATCCGCCGGCGGTTGCAATGGTAACGCCTATGATTGTACCGAGAGCCTGGGCGCCAAAGCTGACTCCACCCATTCCGCCCAGCGCCTGCAGGCCGAAGATGCCAGCAGCAATACCGCCCCATGCGCCGCACAAGCCGTGCAGTGGCCACACACCCAGCACGTCATCAATTTTCCACTTGTTCTGGGTAAGCGTGAATGCCCAGACGAACAAGGCGCCGGCAATTCCACCAGTCAGGAATGCACCAATCGGGTGCATGATGTCTGACCCGGCGCAGACAGCCACCAAGCCGGCCAGTGGACCGTTGTGAATAAAGCCCGGGTCATTCCTGCCTGCCAGTAACGAGGCGAGAATGCCGCCCACCATGGCCATCAGCGAATTAACCGCCACCAGGCCGCTGATACCGTCGATGGCCTGGGCGGACATTACGTTGAAACCAAACCAGCCCACGGTCAGGATCCAGGCGCCCAATGCCAGGAACGGAATGCTGGAAGGCGGGTGAGCTGCCACTTGGCCTTCCTTATTGTATCGGCCTTTTCGCGCGCCTAGCAGGATGACGGCGCCCAGGGCCAGCCAACCACCCATGGCATGGACCACTACGGAGCCGGCAAAATCATGAAACGGGACCCCGAACATCTGCTGAATCC
Source organism: Gammaproteobacteria bacterium (assembly GCA_029880545.1). Classification (NCBI taxonomy): domain Bacteria; kingdom Pseudomonadati; phylum Pseudomonadota; class Gammaproteobacteria; species Gammaproteobacteria bacterium. Next base: position 406,968 of record JAOUOD010000001.1, read on the forward strand.
AGTCCTGCATGCCAAACTTGTTGTTCCAGGTCATGCCTTCGAACAAGGGGTAGACAAGCCCGACCAGTATGGCGGTGGCAAGCAGCTGTGGGTAAAACCGGGCACGTTCGGCGATGCCGCCGGAAATTATCGCCGGTATGGCGGCAGCAAAGGTCAGCAGAAAAAAGAATTTCACCAGCTGGTAGCCGTTCTGGCTGGCCAGGGTTTTGGCATCAGCAAAAAAATCAATGCCGTAGGCGATGCCATATCCGACGAGAAAATAGGCGACTGTTGACATGGCAAAGTCCGTAATGATTTTCACCAATGCGTTGACCTGGTTTTTCCCACGCACAGTCCCGACTTCCAGAAACGCAAAGCCGGCGTGCATGGCCAGGACCATGATGGCGCCCAACAAGACAAATAGAGTGTCAGTACCTGATTTCAAAACATCCATTGGTCATCCCCTTGCAAATATATTGTTGCTTCGTTTAGCAGGGACCGTGCCATCAGAAATTGTTGTTAAAAACCATATACTTAGGGATTTATGTTGGGCCAGCGGGATGGAAAATCGCACCAATTGAGCGCACTGCGCTGTTTTGGCGCCCGAAGATGGTGCAAGAGCCTGTTTTTCACAAATGTTCGCCGGTTATTGCACGGAAAATTGTCAAGCTGATGGCCCGGTGAAACGTCTGATATGTGAACTGGTTCCTGTTTTGCTGGTGGGCGTGGCGGTACAAAGCAAGAAAAAGAAACGGAGCGACGAAAACAATGGATCGTGAATTTACTTACTATCGCAGTATGAATAACCACAGGCGCGCAATCATGACTTTGTCCCGGTGGCTCGATAAGGACGCCCAGTGGCTGTTGCGTGGTATCTATAATGCGCGTATGCACCGGGTGGCCAGGAAAATGGCCAATGCCGCCTGATTGCCCTGATGCCTGTCTGTAATACTGATCCCCGGTTGCCTGGAATGAAGACGGGGCGCTGAATTCGGCGCCCCGTAAAACCCGTCAACTAGCGGAATCCCCAACTGCTGTCGAGCAAGTGTTCCAGGCCTTCGTACTCTTCCAGGGACGCGCGTTGCAACAGTTTCCCGCCTTTATTAAACCGCTTCTGAAACGGACTGGTTTCCTTGAAGCTCGCAGGATCCAGCAAAGCCTCAATAATGCGTACCCGGTCTTGTGGCGTTATTCGTGGCCCTGCAGTGAAGCCCTGGTTAGCGAACCCCTTGGTCGTGTGGATCACGCGCATGTGCTTGTCCTTGTCCAGTTTCCCGAACAGTTTGTCGCGCATGACGCCGGCAGCGCACTTGCCCTGTGCGACTGATTGATAACCGTTCTGAAAACTGTTCACGGTTATAATGAGCGGTTGCCTTAGTGGTGTTTCGCGAAACGCATCATATACGGACAGTGTGGCGAGATTGGGTGGTGCCATGCCACAAACCGTGCGACCTCCAAGATCATTAATGTTTTTGATGCGCTTCTCATTTGATTTGGTAAAAACGCTGAATGACAATTTACCCGGTAGCACGACAAGAGGTTGGTGCTCAATGCGCTTGATACGCCAGGCGGCAAAGTGCGGACCATCAAATACCAGGTCATAAGCGCCGGCACGCATATCGGTCTGGTAGCTGAGCCAGTCACCAGGATGTTTGTATGCAACGGGTTTGCCCAATACCCTGGTAAGGTAACGTGCGATGGGCTCGTAGGTCTGACTTTCTTCTAATGCATTACCCCTGGGCGGTGCGGAAAAAACATATTGTTCTGACGCATGGGCAATGCTTGGCCCGAGCAACGCAAATATTGAATATAATAATGAAGCATATATCCAGATTATCTTCATTGTTGGCTCCTCTCGGTGGTGTGACTTGTTGTTTTATAGTTATGCTGATAGAAGTTTTGGTACACCTAAATCTAGTCTAGACACAAATTAATGATTTTCTATGCCTGTATAGACGCATGTTTGGCCGGGGTTTATTCCAAAATTGTTGATTAAGTCTTGCTGTAAAGGCAGCAATATTCTGACGATTGTCTGAATGTTGCCTTACATGCGGGTAGCTATCGTACCGGGGAAACTGGTTGGAACGTTATTTATAGGGATTATTTGTGTTTCTCTCGGAGCAAATGGGTCGGACCGTTTTTATGGCCCTGGATGCGCGAGCAACAACAATAAAACGATTTGTATAATAAATATCCGGTTATGTGTGGACCAGGTTTAATGCGACATAATCCCGGCGTGAGTATTTATTTCGAGTTGTACCTGTTGTGGATCACGAGAATTTTGCAGGACCAGCTGTTCCAGGTGCCGGAAGCTATCCACGTCAATCCGCTCGAAGCGGATCGCCAGGCCTTCTTCATCACGACGTACAGTTTTGCCGGTGGCGCGTATGCTTATTGTCGTCGGGTGACTGTTCAGTGCCAGTTCAAAGTCACAATCAGTATCAATTTCTATCGGTTCGTCAACTCCAAGCAGGGCGCCGCCCAGGCTGATGTTAACCGTATGTATGTCGCGAATAACCCGGCCTTTGGCTATAAGCTTGACGCCAAAAACCGGACTGACCCGGGTAAATTCTCTTTTATTCGGCATGGTATTGTTGCCTACAGTTCCATTGGTTCCAGTCCCATAGGCTGAGCCTGGGGCAGGTTGCCTTTATGGGTAATAACCGCTGTGCTTGCACATTCCGGTCTAAGGTATTTTTCGCCCACTCGTTGCAAATCCTTTAGCGTTACGCCAATAATTTTCTGGCGAAAGGCCTCACGCTGGTCATGGGTTCGGCCATGCAGGGCATTATGAAAAGTGCGCTTGGCGTCACCCGCCGGTGAGCCTGGCTTGTCGATATTGCTGATGACTCCAAGGATTGCTTCCTCGACCAGTCGCCACTCGTGATCCTTGCCCAGCAGCCAGTCAACGGAATGATCAAAGTCTTCAAGCGTTTCGGCGAGGCGAGGATCGCGATAGGAAAAGAAGCGGAAGCAGGCGTTATCGCTGTCCTGACCGGCACCACCACCGTAAGCGCCGCCCTGTTCCCGGATTGCCCGATGCAGGTAGCCGTTACGCAGGAAACCGCCCAGTACCGCCAAGGCCGCGCTGTCATCGTGACCAGCCGGGACCGTGACATAGGCGCGCGCACAAAAATTTACCTGGGTGCTGGTCAGCCACATTTGTCGAACAGCCCCGTTGCCTGCCTGGCAGTTGAACGAAGAGTCAATTTTCCGGCCAGTTTTTGCAGTCCATTGTTTCGTCAATGTTGCAATGTATTCATCTTGGTACTGGGCTTCGGCTATCAACAACATCTGGCCAGTCTGGTCCGTAATCGTTTGGTGCAGTCCTGACAACGAGGTGCAGAGCTCGGACAGCTTGTTGCTGTCGCCAAGATCGTCATCCAGTTTCTTTATGGAGCGTATGCCTTGCAGGCCGCGAAGCCTGTGCGCCAGTTGTGCACCCGGGCTCATGTTCTGGCAGGCGGCAGACATGGCGAGACCATGACCGTTACCGGTTACACTTTGTTCGGCACGTGCGCGTGACTGGTTGATGATTTCACGAATACGTTGTTGTTCATCAAACCGTGGCGCCTCAAGGGTTTCGCGCATCAACTCGGTGAGCGCGGCATGATTACGACTTAGAGCCTTGCCGGAGAAAATAAAATCGGCCCTGAGCCTGTCTGCCCTGTCTAACTGGCCACGAATATTGGTGCTGGCGGAGATGCCACCGGAAACCGTATCCTGCCATACCTGGGTTTGAAGGTAGTCGCGGTCACCAACACCAACCTCGGTCAGGCAGCGAAGATACACTGGCATTAATGGCAGCAGTGTTTCGGGTAATTCCGGCAAGTCTGCAATCCATTGCTGGTAAACGAGCCCGTTGGTGCCCTGGGCGGAAAAGTTCACCGGTACGGTATTGCCGGACCGGTTGAACTGGACAGAGTGAATATGTTCCGGGATATCCTCGATACCGACCTTCGGAAGAATCGAAGGATCATCTTCCATCTGCTGGCGTTGCTGTAATGCGTGGGCCAGGTCAACAATGCGTTTCTTTTCATCATTCTTCAGCGCGGACTTGATCTGTTCGAGCCGGAGTTTCTCGGCCAGTGATTTTTTCTCGGCAAGTAATGTGTCCGGACTCATGCACAATCGAACGCGATGACGATTGTTCAGTAACAGTTCCCTGACCATCTCCGGAATAAACTGCGGGTTCTTGATATCGTCATGCAGGCGCGCAAGAACCGGTTCGATATCCATCAGTGCCACCGGGTCACCGTGATGAACCGCGGCGGGCAAACCTTCGAGAATCAATTGCAACCCGTACGGATAGCCATCACCTCCAACTTCCCGTTGACCGAGTTCAAGTTGATGCAATACCGCGTCCACCTGCTGTTGATCAATACCGCGGGTTACTACATTGTTCAGTACATCCATAACCAGCGTTTCGACAGCATCGGCATTGGTTTCGGAGCTGCCTTCAAGACCGCAGACGAAACTCATTTCGTGATTGGAATCTTCGAGACCGCACAGCGGAGACGGCGCGCTGCCAAGTTCCGTGGTTTCAAGTGCATACCTGAGAGGTGATGCGCCATTATCCAGCAGAACACTGGAAAGCAGGTGTGCTTTCATCAGTTCATAAGGATCGGTATTGTTTCCCAGCAGCCAGCCGATAACGATATGAGTCTTGTCTCCCTGTGCATCGGTTTCGTCAAGTGCGTAATGGCTTTCGACCGTGACGGGTTTGTCAAAACGCTGTTCGTTGTTGACCCGGATTTGCCGGTCCAGGCGCTCAAAGCGCGATAGCGCCCGGTCTTCAAAAATACGATGGTGTTCATGGGCCGGGATGTCCCCGTAGGTCATGAAAACGGCATTGGTCGGATGGTAATGTACGTCGTAGAATGCTTTCAGTTCTTCGTATGACAGGTCCGGTATGTGTTCAGGATCGCCACCACTGTTGTAGTGATAGGTTGTGGTCGGAAACAGTTTTTCGGTCAGCGTTTGCCACAAGGTCGTGACCGGCGAACTCATGGCACCCTTCATCTCGTTAAACACCACGCCTTTGTACACCAGCGGTGTATCCGGATCGTTGACCGTTTCGAATTCCACCCGATGCCCTTCCTGGGCAAAATCAAGCTGGTCAAGGCGCGAGAAAAATACTGCGTCAAGATAGACATCCAGCAGGTTGAAGAAGTCCTTGCGGTTCTGGCTGGCAAACGGGTAGGCAGTCCAGTCACTGCTGGTGAAAGCGTTCATAAACGTATTGAGCGAGCGACGAATCATCATGAAAAATGGATCGCGAACCGGGAAGCGTTCGCTGCCACAAAGCGCCGTGTGCTCGAGTATGTGTGCGACCCCGGTCGAATCTGTCGGTACAGTTCGCAGTGCAACCAGAAAAACATTCTCGGGATTGTCCGCGGCGAGGTGGTAGTGACTGGCACCGGTTTTGCGGTGTCGATACTCCTCGACATCCAGGTTTAGCGCCTGGATGTGTTGTCGGCGAATAAATTCAAAGGCCGGGTGTCGAGACAGGGTGTCATCTTGGTTGCCGGCCTGCTGGTCAACCTGGGTTGCTGCGTGTGTCATGTTGCTCCATTCCGGGTTTGCCTGGGTTGGCGCAAGTGTAGCATTCACGCGGGCGCAACAAAGCCCACGCTTGCTGGTGGCTTGCGGATCACGGAAGTGCCGGACTTCACCCTTGAATTCGGTCACAGACAGGCGTTTAATGGGCGTGATCGGTATTTATTGACGGAACGCAATCATGTATATCGGACGCATTACCTGTGCAGCCGGCCATGATTTTGATTGTCGGCTTGAAGACCAGGTTGACTTGTTGTCAGGTACGCCGCCTGTCGGGCTTCCCCCTTGCCCGCATTGTCAATCCCGCGACATCCGGTCGTTCGTCGTGGTGCACCAGGTTCCCGAAGAATCCCCCGGTAGTGCACGACCCGAAATGGTAGACGATGATTATGCCGCCCAGTTACTGGGCTCACTGAAATTCCGTTCTTCAGGGTTGGTTGCTCCCGGCCCCCGAATAGTGACGCCATCTGACAATGAGCGAAAATGGGAAGCCCAGAAAATTGGTGTCCAGGCGGATTTTGACGTTAAGCCACCAGCATCGCGCTAGCACGGCTGGAGCCGATCTGGATATTAGGATTCTCTAATATTATACTCGGCGGCCGCGTTCCGGAGCATTTGCAATGACGATTCAGCAGTTTGAGGATTGGTCCCTCACCCTGGGCCTGTCTGCCCTCATTTTGTACATGCTTTATATAATCTACCGGCTCGGCAAGGAATCAGAGGCCGGGCGATTTGGCTATTTCGTATTGTTTTTTGCTCTCGGTCTCGGTTTTGTCGGTTTTGTAGCCAAGCATATCCTGGTGGAGTTTATGGGTCTTTGATCAGCTGCATGAACTGGTTGAAACAAAAAACGCCCCGTACGGGGCGTTTTTTGTTTAACTCCAGGCCAGGACTTAGCGATGGGCAGTACGGCGCTTGTCCAGTTCCATGACGTGCACGCGGTAGCTGGCAGTCTGGTGACCCTGGGAAGCGGCCAGGGAATACCACTTCATTGCTTCATTTGTATTCTGAACGACGCCTTCGCCCTTGTCATACATATTGCCAAGATGGAACTGGGCATTGGCATGGCCGCCTTCGGCCAGCGGACGCCAAATGGCCAGCGCACTGTCAGTTTTGCCGGATACGTAATAACGCAGCCCGTCTTCAAATCCGTCGGCGGCAAAAACAGGCGCGGTCACAAGCAACAGCACAGCTGCGCTGATAATTTTCCGTATGCTCATTGGTCTCTCCTTAAAATTCAGCTTCGTGCAGCGGGTCGGCATTGTTGCTCTGTACCCGAAAGTTCATGTCCTCGTCGGATGCGCAATTTATAGACGATCGTGTTGGCAGGCGTTGTGAACCGGTTCACATTCAGTCGAATTTGTCGGGTTACGGGTAAAAAATATGAGTCGGTTCACATATTGATGAGCTATAGCGGCGCGTTACGGCGTATCTTGTGAATTCCGTGCAGGTAATGTTTGCCGTTGGGGCTACGCGTACGGGATGCCGAGAACAGTACGTCGTCAACTCGGTGCCGGACAATTTTCAGTGCTTCACGAGTTCCCAGCAGGTTGGCACCGGCCAGGTCCAGGTTGCTGCCCAGGCTGTAAACTGCCGTAGCCGCCTCGATCCGGGCGCCGGAGACGGTGACGTTGGCGCTCCAGGTTTTCAGGCCAATATCGGATGCGGCGATGTTGCTGTTTTCTATATACAAGTGGCCGTTAATCATGTTGATACCAATATCGCTTCCGCTGATGATGCTGTTCCGAATCGTGACATGACTGTTGCGGATTTCGATGGACTCAACCGTGGCATTTTCGATTGTGACCTGCTTGCATCCGCGTATTATCATGTGCCTGAAATTCCCGGTATAGCGCACATTGGATTCTTTCGTGCACCGGGCCGGGCTGCTGTGGCTGACCGCATTCGCGTCTGCGCCGTGACTGTCACCCTGGCTGTCATCCAGGTAATCCAGTATCAGCCTGGCAACATCTTGCGGCTTGGTATTTATGGGTGCATGGCCGGCGTAATCGATTATCCGGAATCGACTTTGTGGCAGGTTATTGGCCAGCGTGTAACCGGTGCGCAAGGGCGCAACCTTGTCGTCGCGGCCCCAGATCACCAGGCTCGGTGCGCGCACCTGCTCCAGCGCTTCGCTGAAGTCCGTTGTGATCAGGGCGACGGCCGAGATTCGGCCCGGATCACCGTCCAGGTATTTTTGCCGTAAATCGGGTCGCGCCAGGATCCGCTGGAGTTCTTCCGGGGTCTTGCGGGTTTCAACTGCACCAATGAGCTTGCCGGTAACGGCATTAACGCCCCGGATAGCCGGTTTGATCAGCCCGCGCAAAAAACCGTCGCTATCGACTTTCGTCATGTACTTGGTGATCAGGGTGCGATGCAGGATTCCGGCAGCATCAATGACGACCAGTTTTTCCACCTGCTCCGGATATTTGCCGGCATGCAGTACCGAGATAGCGCCGCCCATGGAGTGGCCGATCAGGGTAACTGGCTGATCCGGGCTGTATTCCCGGATCAGCCAATCCAGCATTTGGCTGTAATAATCCGGTGAGTACTGCTTGTTGCCTTTTTCAGAGCGGCCAAAGCCGGGCAAATCCGGGACAACAAGGTGAAAGCGCCTGGCAAGCCGCGGTGCCAGCTTGGCCCAGTCCGCGGCACCGGCGTCTCCCAGGCCGTGGACCAGGATGGCTACGTTTTTGTTGTCGATGCCGTATTCGTCAACAAATATCTTGCTGCCAAAGACCGGCTCGGTCATTTGCCGTACCCGGTCGGCCGACCCGGAGCCGGCTGTGGACCAGGATGCCAGGCCGGCAAGGATGAGGGCTAGCAGCGCTTGGAGCAGCTGGATTTTGAATGGTTGGCGCATTAAGGATGAAACTTCCCGATTTTCGTTATTAAAATTGGTAATTGAGCCATTGATTGTGCCACAGTAATGCCCGTTTTCGGGCGAAGTGAGATACCATCCATCGAAATTTTTTGACGCATTAATGAGTCAATCTCATGGTTGCGCCAAACCCTTAAAGCGGCTAATTTTTTGGTAGCGACCAAGGGCAAAGGCAGCCAAGTCGTACCCAGGATTCACAAAAGCAGGATAGCCACAAATGGCAGTAAGTCGCCCGGTAACAGCATTACCACTGGATTATGAATTAAGCGAATACCGCATCCTGGATGTGCTCGGCCAGGGTGGGTTCGGTGTGACCTATATGGCCGAGGATACCCGCCTCGGCGCCATGGTGGCGATCAAGGAATATTTTCCGCAGGCGTTTTCATTTCGTGACGCCACCCAGACTATCAGCCCCAAGCCGGATACGACGGGCACGGCCTCGGACAATTACCAATGGGGCCTGGACGAATTCCTGAAGGAAGCCCGGGCACTGGCCAGGTTCAAGCACCCTCATATTGTTCGCGTACTGCGCTTCCTTGAGACCAATGGCACCGCCTACATGGTCATGGAGTATGAGGAGGGGGAGCCGTTATCCGGCCTGCTCAAGCGCACCGGTGGTTACCTGAATGAGCACAACCTGCTTAATGTATTTCTGCCCATTCTGAGCGGACTGCAGGCAGTGCACGATGCCGGTCTGCTGCATCTTGATATCAAGCCGGACAATATCTACCTGCGCAGCAATGGCCAGCCCATGCTGATAGATTTTGGCTCGGCGCGACAGACCAAGTCAGGCGGCAAGGACAATGAAAAAATTGCCCTGACGCCAGGCTACTCGGCTATTGAGCAATATCCCAACAGCCAGCAAATAGGTCCCTGGTCCGATGTCTACTCGGTAGGTGCGACTCTTTATCGATGCGTTGTTGGCCGTCAGCCGGTGGATTCCATGGAGCGTTACCGTGTTATTCACCAGCAGAAGGAAGACGACCCGCTGGCCCCGGCTACCAGTTTTGAAAGGCCGATATATTCAAAACATATTCGCGAAACCATCGACAGGGCCACCCGCCTGAATCCCAAGCATCGGCCGCAGTCCGCCAAGGAGCTGCAGAACAGCCTGATGGGGCAGCTCGTTGGCGCGCAAAAGGACGTCAAGAAGCCGTCTTATAATTTTCGCTCCGGCTTTGTCGGTGTCATCAAGACCGGTGTTCGCGAAGAAAAGCGTGAACGCGGTTTTTTCGAACGACTGTTCCTTGGCCTGCTCTCGGTATCGCTGATCGGCGCAGTGGCGCTATTTATGCTCATGCAGACTGGCGTGGTGACGGAAGCCCAGTTGCGTGAGGCGCATATCCTGGCAGCCAATGTGTTCGATGTTGGCAAAAATGTTTTTAATGACAAGTACGTACAAACCGAAGAAGAGCTGAAGCGGGCGTTACGTATTCGGGAATTCAAGGAAGAGCCGGTCGTAACGGATACCGGGCCGAAAGGACCGATTGTTCGAAAACGCCAGGCAAGCAGTTTTGAAAAAGCCAGGCAGGAAGTGCGCAGACTTGGTGGCCATGGCACGGTAACCAGCCGCCTGGTGTTTGCGCCCGACTCAACAGTGCTGGTCTCGGCTTCTGCAAATGGTGCGATCAATCTGTGGAATGTTGCCGATGGCGCAAAGTTGCAGTCTTTCCAGAACCCGGATGCCAATTCCGATGCTGTTGATTTGTCGGCAGATGGACGCTGGCTGGCACGCGCGGACCGGAACAATTCCATTGTCCTGTGGAGCCTTGAGGACAAGCGCGAAGCCCAGCGACTGGTGGCACATATTGCCCCGGTTACCAGGCTGATGTTTTCTCCTGATGCACGAATGCTGGCCTCCTATGACAACAGCGGCCAGTTGTTGTTGTGGAGCCTCAATGATTTCAGTATCAAGCAACGATATCCCATCTATGAGAACCAGGTAACGACCATGGATTTCGGTCCAAACTCCCAGTGGTTTGCTACCGGCGACAGTGGTGGCCAGATCACTTACTGGTCAATTACCGGGCGCAAGGTCGGCGCGGTCCAGGCGCATAACGAGGCGTTGACAGCAATCGCGTTCTCGCCGGCGTCCGATTGGCTGGTTTCTGCAGGCAAGAACGGGTTTCTTAAATTGTGGAGCCTGGCGACCAAGGTCAAGGACATCGAGGTCAAGAATGCACCAAGGGAGAGTACTGACGTTATGTATACGCCAGACGGTTCAGGATTCCTGTTAGCCAGTGATGCAGGTCTGCAATTATGGGACATGGCGTCCGCAAGGGTGGTGCATCAATATGGCAACTTGCCTGCTACGGCAGCGCTTGAGCTGTCCTATGACGGACGAAAGATGGCCGTGGCCGGCAAGGACGGCATCGTTCGCATCCTCCAGTAAGTTGTAGCGATGCGCGTCGGTAGGTGATGAATGCCTAGCGAGCCTGCAGGATACGGCGTTTGATTGTCAGAATTTCACGATCCAGCCCGAGCCTGAATCGCCGGTTGACATAGTCCAGGACCGGCATCACCCGCAAGATAATATTAAGTATATGTGCGTCAATGCGCCCGGGATTGGGGCTGCGCAGTATCATCAACGTCGTTTCCAGGTCCGGCATTTCTGATACTGCCGCGCGAACCGGTTCCGGCTCCCTCTCCTCGTATTCTTCCAGGTGATCGACGATGGTATTGAGCAATTGCTCCTTGCCGATTGGCTTGAGAATAAAATCATTGGCGCCACAAGCGTAGGCATTCTCGCGGGTAATATCGTCTTCCGCACCGGTTATGCAGATAACGGGCAGGTTCTGCATGCCTTCGTCATTGTCAGCGCGAATCTTGCAGATAAGCGAGTAGCCATCCATTTCCGGCATATCAATGTCGGTTACCAGCAGTTCGACGCGGCTGTTGAACTTTAATTGATTCCACGCGCTGACGCCGTTCTCGGCTTCGATAATCTCGAAGCGGTCGCCAAGCATTTTCAGAATGGTTTTTCGAATGACACGAGAATCATCCGCCAGCACGATTACCGGCTTGTCAGCCATAAATTCAGCATCCCGCATTTGTAATTGTTGATTTGACCAGGGTCCCGCCCTCTCTCCAGGCCCCTCGAGAACATAACATGCCAACGCGGGCATGTCTTTGGTTAGGATGTAAAAAGGGCCGCTGTCGCGGCCCGATCACTGCAGCGTGATGCGTGCCTAGTCCAGGGTTCTGACACCATCCTTGCCGCCAAGGATGAGTACGTCTGCAGGACGCATGGCGAACAGGCCGTTAGTAACGACGCCGACAATATTATTGAGACTTTCTTCGAGTTCGACCGGGTTCATGATCTGCATGTGATGCACATCAAGAATCACGTTGCCATTGTCGGTAGTAAAGCCGTCGCGAAGTACCGGTTCGCCACCAAGCTTGACGATTTCCCGGGCAACGTAACTACGGGCCATGGGGATAACCTCAACCGGCAGCGGAAACTTGCCAAGTACATCGACCAGCTTGGATTCGTCGGCGATGCAGACAAACTTTTCACTGGCAGCGGCAACAATTTTCTCGCGCGTCAATGCACCACCACCGCCCTTGATCAGGTGCAGGTGTTTGGTTGATTCGTCAGCACCATCCACATAAAGGCCGAGCCCGCCGGTATCGTTCAGGCTGAGTACGCGGATGCCATGGCTCTTCAGGCGTTCTTCCGAGGCAACGGAGCTGGCCACCGTGCCTTCAATCTTGCCCTTGATGCCGGCAAGTCCGTCGATAAAGTGGTTGGCGGTGGAGCCGGTGCCAATTCCGATAATGGCGCCGGATTCGACGTAGTCGAGAGCGGCCAGTGCCGCTGCTTTTTTCATTTCATCCTGGGTCATGGTCCTGCCTGTATGTTGACTGGTTACATGGGCGGCCAAGCATACCGCCAAACCGCAGTCATAACAAAGCCCCGGTGCAAAAACGGTGGTTTGTCTTTGCAGCCGGCTCTGTTAGATTCGCTCCATGAAAGACAAATACCTGAAACGCATACTGCAAGCCCGTGTCTACGACGTCGCCCGGGAGACCTCGCTGGAGCTGGCGCCGCAGCTGAGCAATCGCCTGGGTAACCAGGTGTGGCTCAAGCGCGAGGACGAGCAGCCGGTCTTTTCGTTCAAGCTTCGTGGCGCCTATAACAAGATGGCCGGGCTTGGCCGTGACCAGTTGAAAAAGGGCGTGGTCGCTGCCTCGGCCGGCAACCATGCCCAGGGCGTGGCGCTGGCCGCCGGGCGCTTGCGTACCCGCGCCACCATTGTCATGCCCAGGACCACGCCATCCATAAAGGTAGAGGCGGTTCGACGCCTGGGCGGCAAGGTGGTATTGCATGGCGACAACTATGACGCAGCCTATGAGCATGCTCGTGAACTGGAAACAAAACGTGGCCTGACCTTTATTCATCCCTTTGATGATCCCGAAGTTATTGCCGGCCAGGGCACTATTGCCATGGAAATGCTGAAGCAGTTTGGTGGTGACATAGAGGCAGTATTTGTCCCGGTTGGCGGCGGCGGACTCATTGCCGGTATTGCTGCCTATATCAAGGCCTTGCGGCCCGAGATCAAGGTGATTGGCGTTGAGCCTGAAGATGCCGACGCCATGTACCAGTCGCTGAAGCAGGGAAAACGCATTACGCTCGACCGAGTTGGTATTTTTGCCGATGGCGTTGCCGTTCGCCAGGTAGGCAAGGAAACGCTAAAGCTTTGCCAGGAGCTCGTTGATGATGTTGTCGTTGTATCCAATGACGAGATCTGCGCAGCTATCAAGGATGTGTTCGAGGATACGCGCACGTTGATGGAACCGGCCGGGGCATTATCTGTTGCCGGCATGAAAGCCTATATCAAGCAGCACAAGACCAGGAATGCCAACCTGGTCGCCGTTACGTCCGGTGCCAACGTGAATTTTGATCGGCTGCGTCACGTTGCCGAGCGCGCTGAAATCGGTGAGCGTCGCGAAGCCGTGCTGGCAGTGACCATCCCGGAGAAGCCCGGAAGCTTCAAGAAGTTTTGTTCACTGCTGGGCGGTCACGGTATTACCGAGTTCAATTACCGTTATGCGGATTCGAAACGGGCACACGTGTTTGCCGGCCTGCAGATTGCCGACGACAAGGAATTAAGGAGCGTGATGACCCGGTTACGCAAGCACGGTTACGAGATCATGGACCTGACCGATAACGAGATGGCCAAGCTTCATATTCGTTATATGGTCGGTGGTCGTGCTCCCCAGGCCGAGCATGAGATTGTCTATCGCTTCCAGTTTCCGGAGCGGCCCGGCGCCTTGTTGAACTTCCTGCGCAAAATGGGTGAGGGCTGGAATATCTCGTTGTTTCATTACCGCAATCATGGCGCGGACTACGGCCGCGTGCTGGTGGGCATGCAGGTGCCGCCGGCCGACAAGAAAAAATTCGACGAGTTTCTTCGTAATCTTGAATACAAGTATACGGAAGAAACTGATAACCCCGCCTATCAGCTGTTTCTCGCTGACTAACTGCCCCCGCTTTTGTCGGGGCCAGGTTAATTCAGCACAATAACTATTGCGATTTCCGGTAATAAATCCGGCTTCAGCAGGATAAAAAGAATTATAGGTAAAAGACCTGTTATTTTTGCATGCATCGACTATATATAGGAACGTGGGGTCAGGAATTGCATGGATACGCAAATGAGAATCGCTATCTGTATCAGCTGCGTTTTGATCGTGATGGCCGGTTGTGCCAGCACAAAGAAGGACGAGTTTGTTCCCGGTGATCGCTATGCCATCGCCGGCTTTTCAGTATCGCGTGATATCAGTCCTTCCGGCAAGCGTGCCCGTCGCCATGAAAACAAGGCCATGAATCAAAGCCGAATGCTTGTAGATCGGGCGCTGGATACAGGCCCTGTGGCCGATGTGCTGGCGGCGGAATTTCTGGGCGGCTTCGACCAGGGTGTAACCGGTGTGCGCATTCTTTCCGGAAGAGCCGTTACTTCGGCTGCTGCCTATCGCCGTGCGCTGTCGAAGGTATCGGTAACACCAGGATTTGAGCCGGTCAAGGGGTATGTCGACCTGTCAATTGTTGATACCGGCCACATGAAAGCCCTGGCAGACGAGCTGGCGGTAGACGGTGTAATGATGATCTACTGTGACCTGCACTATGCCGTGGAAGAAAATGAACCGGATCGATTGCAACCGCACATGGGCGTGCGGGTTGTTGTATATGACCGGTCGGGGCGCCTGGCCATGGATGCCGTGTATGAATATCGAAGTGCTCGATCGGTTTCAGTAAGCAGCCATGGCAGCCACTTGCTTGAGCTGAGACGCACCTTGTCCGGTTATGATGCGCGACTGGCCGGTATGCAGGTAGCCCGCAGTATCTGGCGCAAGCCCTGAGCCGGTATGTTACACTGCACTGCCATTCAGGTAGTGCCAATAAAACTGCTGTCGAGAGATCATTCACGTGGAAGAGTTATCCATCGGACTGTTTGTGCTTGCCATAATCATGGCTGTTGTGGCATTCGCCTATTCTTCCGTCGGTCTCGGTGGCGCCTCATCCTATACCGCGATTATGGTACTGGCCGGTATGTCCACCGTTGTTGTGCCAACTGTTTCACTGGTTATGAACCTGTTTGTTACCACTATCGGCGCTTTCAATTTTCTGCGCCATCGTCATGGCCGGTTTGACCTGATCGCGCCGTTCCTGGTGTCATCAATCCCGTTTTCCTATCTTGGTGGCAGCCTGGTGCTGCCACGCGTTGTATTTTACTGGCTGTTGCTGGCATCACTGTTGATCATTGCAGCGCGCATATACCTGTTCAGCAACCTGCGCATCCAGCTGCAGTTGACACGCAACGGCGAAATTACTGTTTCATTAATCCTCGGGGCGATACTCGGTTTCGTGGCCGGTGCCGTCGGAATCGGCGGCGGCGTTTACCTGGTGCCATTGATTATCCTGTTTGGTCTCGGCAGTGAAAAAGAAGCCGCTGCCTGTGGTGCAATTTTTATCTGGATGAATTCTCTGGCCGGACTTGCAGCGCGTTTGCAATACCAGAGTATTGATATCGTCGAATACTGGCCGCTGCTGGCAGCGACAGTTGTCGGCGGGTTTATTGGCTCGCATAGCGGTGCCAAAATATTTGCGCCGGAAACCATGCAGCGTATCCTGGGTGTGATAATACTGATAGCAATTGGCTTCCTGTTAAGGAAGCTGTTGTTCAATATGTGAGGTTACATGATTAGCTGGGATGAACGATACGGTGAAGCGGGATACGCCTACGGGACCGAGCCAAACAGTTTCCTGGCAGAACATGCCCGGCTGATTCCCTCTGGTGGTGCAGTATTGTGTCTGGCCGAAGGCGAGGGCCGTAACGCGGTGTGGCTGGGCGAACAGGGGTACAAGGTTACGGGTGTGGACAGTTCATCGGTAGGACTGAACAAGGCAAAAGCCCTCGCTGCCGAGCGTGGTGTCAGCATCGATACGGTATGCGCTGATCTTGCCGGGTATTCTGTTGAACCCACCAGTTGGGACGGTGTTGTATCGATATTTTGTCACGTAACACCACCGATTCGGCAACGGCTCCATGCCGAGGTGGTTGCCGGGCTGAAACCGGGTGGTGTATTGATCCTCGAGGCCTATCGGCCGAAGCAGCTTGAATATGGCACTGGTGGTCCGCCGGTAGCTGAATTAATGATGCAGCTCGATGTGGCCCGTGCAGAGCTGGATGGACTGGAGTGGGTGCATGCAGTGGAACTGGATCGACCTGTTGTTGAGGGCAAATACCACACCGGCATGGGCGCCGTGGTGCAGCTGATAGGGCGAAAATTGTAACATCGCCCGTTAATCAGCTGCCCGGCTACAATGCTATTCCTGATTCTTTTTCTTGCCGGTGTCCACAATCACTACCTTCTTGATAGTGATCGGCATTAACGGCACATCACCGTGCATGCCGTGTGTACCTGTCTGAACGGACTCGATCTTTTTCACCACATCCATGCCCTTGGTGACCTTGCCGAAAACAGCATAGCCCCAGCCGCGCATGGACATATCGCGATGGTTTAGTGATACGTTGTTGGCAGTATTGATGAAGAACTGGCTGGCAGCCGAGTGCGGGTCCATGGTGCGTGCCATGGCGATCGCACCAGGCTCATTCTTCAACCCGTTGTTGGCTTCATTGGTTATAGGCTCAAAGGTCGGCTGTTCTTTCATGTCGGCGGTCATGCCGCCACCCTGGATCATGAAGCCCTTGATGACCCGGTGAAAAACGGTGCCGTCAAATTTTTTGGCATTGGCATTACGGACAAAGTTATTTACCGTTATCGGTGCCTTGTCAGGGTAAAGCTCCAGGCTGATGGTCCCCATGCTGGTATGCATGTCGACATTAACTGGCGCCGGTTTCGCGGCCAGCACGGGCTGAACCAGGACAAGGCTTGATGCAAGCGCGATCAGGGTAGCAAGACGTTTCATGGCAAATCTCCGTTTTTGTGTTGGTACTACCTGGCCATCTTTGTGATGGCTTTCCATTCTTTCTCCGCAACCGGCATCACCGACAGGCGATTACCTTTCTGCACCAGCCGCATGTCAGCAAGTTGCGGGTTTTCCTTCAGCGACTGCAATGAAATCGTGGTGCTGAATTTTTCGACAAAGCGAACGTCCACCATGATCCAGCGTGGTTTATCCGGGTGGCTTTTTGGGTCGTAGTGCTTGTCATCGGGATCAAATGCGGTGTGGTCAACATGGCCTTCCTTGATGATTTCACAGATACCGACAATGCCGGGTACATCGCAGTTGGAGTGATAAAAGAAACCAAGATCACCGGTCTTCATGTCATCACGCATGAAATTGCGTGCCTGGTAATTGCGCACGCCGTCCCAGTGCTCACCCTTCTTGCCCCGCTTTTTCAGGTCATCAATACTGAACTCTTCGGGTTCCGATTTAAACAGCCAGTAATTCATGGCACAGCTCTTCAGTCTTCCTGTTGATGCATATAGTAATCATGGTGCGGGTAGAAACCGTACCAGTCCCTGATGTGATCATAGTCCGGCAGGGTTTCAAAATAGGTCCAGCTCAGGTTGTTTTTATAACGGCCGTTATCAACCATATCAACCCAGTAGCAACGCCCTTTGACAGGACAGTCATAGACGCGATCACTGGTCTCAAGTGTCTCCATATTGACACTGCCCGGGGAGAAGTACCAGTTTCCTTCTATGTGCCTGACGTTATCGCCATTGGCCTCGGCAATAACAAGCCCGTCCTTGCTGCGCAAGATGCGATGGGTGGTCATGACCCGGCCTTGTGTGGCGGTTCATTAAGGCGAATACGCTCGATGCGACGGGCGTGACCCGTGGTTTCGTCAATATCAACCAGTACGGCGCACAGGCTGGCCGCACCTTCAGCCACCTCGGCGCGCTCCGGCAATTTCTGGACAAAGCGTTTCAGGCTCTTGGTGTGGTTCATGCCTATTACCGAGTCGTAACAACCGGTCATGCCAACATCGGTAATGTAGGCGGTGCCGCCGGGCAGGATGCGCTCATCTGCCGTTGGTACATGGGTATGAGTTCCGACCACGGCGCTGACGCGTCCATCCATATACCAGCCCATGGCCATTTTTTCGCTGGTTACCTCTGCATGAAAGTCCAGCAGGATGACGTCAGCTTCGTCGGCATGCCTGGCCAGCGCTTCATCAACCGCGCGGAATGGGCAATCCAGTGACGGGTGCACAAACACCTGGCCCATGACATTGAGTACGCCGACGCGTATACCGGTTGCCGTGGTTGCCAGGTACCAGCCCTTTCCCGGCGTGCCTTCGGGATAGTTCCAGGGCCGCATCAGTCGCGGTTCACGCTCGATGTATTCCAGTGCTTCCCGCTTGTCCCAGGCATGGTTGCCATTGGTCAGCACATCAACGCCACCGTTGAGCAGCGCTTTTGCGGTTTTCTCGGTAACGCCAAACCCGGCCGCGGCATTCTCCGCATTGGCGATGACTATATCGATGACGTATTCGCGGCGCAGCGCAGGCAGGTCGTTTAATACTATGCGTCGGCCGGGTTTGCCGACGATGTCACCGATAAATAACAGGTTCATGGCGCGTCTTTATGAAATCGAATAATGTGTTGTTCGGTGATGATACCATCAAGTGGCACATCCCAGTGCTGACGCGGCAGTGATTCCACCTGCTGAAAACCGTGGGCAAGGCCGAACAGGCGTGGACGTTTCCAGTTTTTTCGTCTCAGCAGGTAGGCCAGCGCCCGGTCATAGAATCCGCCGCCCATCCCTAGGCGATTACCTTGGCGGTCGAAAGCAACCAGCGGCATCAGTACCAGGTCAAGATGCGTGGCACGCAGCCAGGTGGATCGTGGTACCACCGGTTCGGGAATACCAAACCGGTTTTCCCGGTACATGCTGTCAGGCTCCGCCGGCGCAAACCATAAATGCTCCCAGCCCAGGTGCGAGACGATCGGCAGGTATACCTGCTTGTTGCGCATCCAGGCCACATCAATGATGCGCCAGGGGTCAGCTTCGCCATCGGCGGCAATATAGGCAGCTACGGCCCTGGCGTTGCGGAATTCGTGAAGTGAGCGAGCGTGACGCGCGAGTTCAAGTGCGGCCTGGTTCTGGTCTGATGCCGCCAGTTGTCGACGGCGACGGCGCATGTCCTGACGCAGCTGTTTGAGATCCAGTGACATTCAATCCGGCTTTGTTGTTGAGAAAAATGGTCCGGTTTTGATTAGGTGCAATCAGTGACGCCCTCCGCCTGTGCCGTATCGGCCATTTGCCTTGAACCAAAGAGTTCAAGTTGAGGTCACCCAAGTTAGCGCTTCAGGCTTCCTGCTACGAGGCAGGCTTGCTCAACGGCGCCAGTGCTCCGGTTCCCAAAGGGTAGCTTATAGGTCCAAAGGGTATCCGGCACGATTACGTACACCGCAGAGGGCATCGGCTTCATTATCGCCGCTTTGGCCGACGCGCTGCAACCGCCGGAATTCTGATGGATTAATGAAACACGATGAACCGGATAAGTGGTTGAAGCGATGATGCTTTATGGGCAGGTATCGGAAATGTCGGGGAAATACAACAGGGCAGCTTGTCGCTGCCCTGTTGATAAATCGGTCGAAACCTAGAATGAGAAGGTGTAACTCAGGCCGATTGTGTCAGTGGTGCTGCTGGCATTGTCGTGTTGAAACTGCAGCACGTCAAAGCGCAGCTGGCCGCCGCCAAAATCCAGGCCGGCGGAAACGCCATAGGCCGAGACACTCTTGCCTTCGCGCACATCAGTTGTGGTCGAGATGCCCGTGGCCTGTTCGGTAACAACGTATTCACCGACTACTTCCCGGTTACCGCCACCGGCCCGCGCCTGGACAAAAAAGCTGCTGGTAAACGGGTAGCGAAAAGCAACGAACGCTCCCTGCATGTTTTCCTTCCAGGTGGATGAATAGGTGAAGCCGCCACCGCTGGAGTCACTGGAGAGCTCGGTCAGGCCCCAGGTAAAATCCACTTCAATAGCTACGGTACCGCCAGCAAGGTTGACCGGTATGCCGGCATTTTTGCCAAACAGGTTGTAGCCGGCGATAAAACCGGCGCCCAGTCCCTGGCTGGCGCAATCGCCACTGACACCGCCCGGGCAGGCTACGTCCACGGACATTATGCCGAGTTTTGGTCCAACGTAGGTTACACCTGCGGCGTTGGCGGCAGGTCCGGACAAAAGCAGTAACGCAAGAAGCATCGGCGCGGCAAGGCGCGCATGGTGATTGATAACAGTCATTATGTCTCCCGTGGTTTTTTGTTTAATTTATGGTGCCCGGGCGGGCAATTGTGCAGTTGATCAACCAAAGCATAGTAGTTGATCGCAGGGGATCAAGAAAAAATGGAATTGTTTGCCCGGTTCGACGAAAACCGTGAGACAAATACGGGTTAGCGGTTACGCCGGTTACTGATGCAGGGCCAGTTCAATTTTTTCCTGGATGCTGCGCAGGCGTTCGCTGGCCATGCTGGACATGCCACCACTTTGGAGTTCCAGCAATTCGTTGGCCATGTTCAGTGCCGCCATGATGGCACAACGCTCGGTACCGATGACACGACCGCTTTTCTGGATTTCACGCATGCGTTGGTCAAGCATTTGTGCCGCCGCGGTCAGCGACTGGCGTTCCTCGTCGGGGCAGGCCACCATAAACTGTTTTCCAAGCAGGGTGACATTGATGCCGGGGTTTGCTGATTTCATGGTGTGTGCTTGTCCAGGTCTGTGTGCCAGGTTGTTGTCAAAATAAATCGTTGTTATGTATCGCTATCGCACGCTTTTGGTATTGCCCTGCGGGTGTCGGCCTAGTCACTGCGATCAAGCGCCTTGAGCCGTTCGATCATTGATTCCAGTCGCGCACGCGCAATCCGGGTCTTTTCCATCAGCTCCTGATGTTGCTTGGAAATGCTGTCTTTTTCAACCAGCAGCGAGGAATTCTGGTTTTTCAGATTCTGACAGGCGTCGATCAATGCATCGACCTTGGCCTCCAGATTTTTTAGATCATTTTCTGACACTTACGCAGCCCCAATCTCCCTGTGTACGGAAATAGTAGGTTGCCGCGTCGATTGGGTCAAATGCCGGCCGTCAAGAATTTCCGGGATCATGCTACCATCGGTCGGGTTATGTGTGTGGCAACGCCTGAAAGGCAGTAAATACAGGAGATTTCAATGGAACAAGGCTTGCAGGTACCTGGTTATGGCGAGCTGAACCAGGCGCTGATGGATGCCGGGATCACGACACCGGCATCGGAAGCGCAAGGCCTTATTTGCGGGGTATTGTGCGCGGCCTCGACCGAGGCAGCGGGTTCCGGCTGGGTACCGATACTGCTGGCGGACCACGCCGGCGAGGAGGGCGAGGCGATTAAAACCGCGACCCGTATGCTGATCGCTATCCACCAGCAACTTATTATATGCATGCAGGACAAGGACTTTGCCCTGCGACTGGTACTGCCGGATGAAGAGCAGCCGGTGGCGATGCGCCTGGATGCTCTCGCCGAATGGTGCAGCGGGTTCCTCATGGGGCTGGTCGCCGGCGGAGCCGGTGATATCGCCAGGCTGCCGCCGGACTCGGCAGAGATTGCCCGGGACATGCTGAAAATCACCGAGGTTGTGGCGGCCGAAGAGGCCGGCGAAGATGACGAAGAAAGCCTGATGCAACTTGAGGAATACGTGCGCCTGGGCGCGCTCGCCATTTATGATGAGTTGCATCCACAAAGCGAAGCTGGTGATAATGCCGACGATTCCGATGTCGCACCCGATAACAACAACGAGATACTGCATTGACCATGAAGCCCGAAGTATTTGCCCGCCGCCGCCGCGAACTCATTGAACACATGGGTTCAGGTGTTGCCATTATTCCCACTTCACCGGAGCGTGTACGCAATCGCGATGTGCACTACCGCTACCGCCCGGACAGTGACTTTTTCTACCTGACCGGATTTTCCGAGCCGGAAGCCGTGGCCGTGATCGTGCCCGGGCGTGAACATGGCGAATACATCCTGTTTTGCCGCGAGCGCAACAAGGAAAAGGAAATCTGGGATGGCTACCGTGCCGGACAAGAGGGTGCCGTCGAGCAATACGGCGCCGATGATTCCTTTCCGATAGATGACATTGACGAGATTTTGCCGGGTCTGCTGGAAAACCGTGACAAGGTTTATTACAGCATGGGCCGCAACCCGGATTTTGATCAGCAGCTGATGGGCTGGGTCAACGAAGTGCGCACCAAGGCTCGTAACGGTGTGCATGCGCCGGGCGAGTTCGTTAACCTGGATTACATGTTGCATGAAATGCGCCTGATCAAGCGGCCGGAAGAAATCAAGGCCATGCGCAAGGCAGCGAGCATTTCCGCCCATGCCCATATGCGCGCCATGCAGATATGCAAGCCGGGCATGTACGAATACGAAGTCGAAGCCGAGTTCCTGCACGAGTTTCGTCGGCACGGCAGTGGCTATACGGCCTATCCGCCGATAGTAGGCGGTGGCGCCAACGCCTGCATCCTGCACTACATCGAGAACAATGAAAAACTGCGTGACGGTGACCTGTTGCTGATTGATGCCGGCGCCGAGTATGACTATTACGCGGCTGACATTACCCGCACGTTCCCGGTGAATGGCAAGTTCAGCGGTGAGCAAAAAGCCATCTACGAACTGGTACTGGCAGCGCAGCATGCAGCCATTGCCGAGGTCAAGCCGGGCAATCACTGGAATGAGCCGCACGAGAAAGCCGTGCATGTGCTGGCTGACGGCTTGCGTGAACTGGGCCTGTTGAACGGCAGTACCGACCAGCTTATCGAGGAAGGCCACTACAAGAAGTTTTACATGCATCGCACCGGTCACTGGCTGGGCATGGATGTGCACGATGTGGGTGATTACAAGATTGATGATGTCTGGCGCGAGCTGGAACCGGGCATGGTGCTGACTATTGAGCCGGGCCTTTACATCGCTGCCGGCGATACCAGTGTTGACGAGCGCTGGTGGAACATTGGTGTGCGCATTGAGGATGATGTGCTGGTCACAAAGGATGGCTGTGAAGTCATGACCAGTGAGGTGCCCAAGGAAGTCGATGAAATCGAAACCCTGATGAAATCCTGATCGGACAATAGAACCACGGAGGGTGATTCACGTGACGACTGTTCACTATCTTGTTGTTTCAACAGTACTGTTAATGGCGCATGTTATTCCGGTCGGTGTGGCCTATGTGCGTTACTGGGGCTGGAGTGGCGCCGCCGGTAACCGTGTAGCGATGCCGGACCTGCCTGGCTGGGCCCAACGTGCTTCGGCCGCCAGCCGTAACATGAGCGAGAATTTTCTGCATTTTGCCGTGTTGGCAATCATCGCCGTCATGCTGAAGATTGATGAGCCGGTTGTTGCCACTTCGGCGGCAGTATTTTTTTATGCACGATTGGCCTACTGGTTCGTTTATATTGCCGGTATTGCCTGGGTAAGAACCCTGTTATGGATAACCGGCCTGTCCGCCGAGCTGGTGATTCTTTATTGCATTGTTGTTTCGCCCCAATTCTCAATATAAAAAAAGACCGGGCCATGAGCCCGGTCTTCGTTTGTGCCTGTTACCAGGGTTACCTGACCGGCACGGTTCTCAGTGAATCACAACCAACAAAGTGGTCAACACCATTGCTCAGCATGCCGCGTACACAGGCCGAAGCATCGCCGGCAACCAGGCCACTGTCCTGGATCGGGTAATGGCCAAGCAGATCCATGTAGCCATCATGATTAACGTCTTGCAGGTGACCACCGCTCTTGTGTTTCGGTGCGGCTTCACCCGGGCCAAACTTGAGCGTAGAGCGATCGATAAAGCTGACATCAAACGTCGCTGATCCGAGAATTGCTACCGGAACAATGCCGTTGCCGTGTTCGACGTTCACCGGGTTGGCGCTGCTGCCCGGCTTGATATCAATCAGGACGTTAAGCGACAGGTCGACCATGCTGCAATCGGTAACACTGCCATCGCCACCGGCATCGGTGCCATGCGCGGTTACGCAAACTTCATGGTTGCTGTGTGACAACGAGCCTATGCTGGTTGCATAGTTGACCGTGATCGGACCATCCTGTGGCAGTCCGGGTGCGATATCGGCATTGCTGATGGCAACCGCAGTCGCGCCGTCAACACTGATATCCAGGCTGTTAAGTGTCGAGCCAATGGACTGGGTAATGGCATTGCCCAGTTGTGACATGTCGGTGACCACCTGGCACGCGCCCTGGCTGGTGGTAGACAGGTTGGCAACGGCCTGCAGGTTACCCAGGAAGGATGTGTAAGTGCACGTTGTGGCGTCGCCAATGGCAAAGCTCTTGATAGTGGTATTGGCAGGAATCATTGATGCCAGCGTGTGTACAGGATTACCAATTCCATTGATGCCGTCAGACAGGAAAATGACCAGGTTGGTGTTGTTGGTGTTGGCCGGATCATTCAGGACCTCGATTGCCTTGATCATGCCATCGTGATAGTTGGTCAGGCTGCCAAGAGACAGCAGGCTCGCCTGTTCTTCAATATCAGCAATACTGTTGCCATTGCCATCAAACGCCGGAGCGACCAGGAACCGCAGGCTTGCCGACAGATCGACATCAATTTTCTGTGCACCGGTGTGGAACGTGACCATTCCCGCCAGGCCGATGGAAGAAAACGGGTCAGACGCGGCCTGGTTCGCAGCCTTTATGGCTTGCTTGGTGCAGACGATACGGGTGTCAACAATGCCGTCTCCGGTGCAATCGACCAGGGCCGATGCGCTCATGCTGCCGGAAATGTCTATTACGTAGACAACGGTTGTATCCTTGATCGGGTCACCGGCTTCAACAGAAGCGGTACCGGAGACAATGCTTGGGTCACCGGCAACACCGGTGATTTCAACGCTGATGGAGGTGCCGCCCGGCAGTGCGCCATCAACGGCATGGGCGGGTGCTGTGCCAAGTAACAACAGCCCCAGGGTTATCGCGAGCAGGGATTTGCCTCGCATTTTATGCATGTGTGTGAATGAGTGTTGCATGATTGATCTCCTTATCGTGCATGATTGCGGATTAATTGTTTTAATGACATTTATTTTCGTCGCAGCCCAGAGTGCCCTTGTAAAAATCCGACCCCGGCATTTTTCTTTATTATTATGTAACTAAATAGTTACGGGTGTTGCTAGTGATTGCGCATAGTACGCAAACACCTGTTCTCGTCGCGGAAAAATTGTTGTTTATGTATTGAGGCTGTCGCGAATCCTTGTCGCGACGGGGGTGAGTATATGACAGGCGCGTATGCCTGTCACTAACTAAATAAACAGTACATTACTAATGATTATTAACAAGAATTACCTACGTGATCATCAAGCCAGGCGACTGTTGCTTGCTTGTCGTCCGCAATAGCCGCCTGTAGCAATTATGTTTTCTCCTTGTAACCGTTAACCATGGCGCGCACCAGGTTTTGGCCTTCGCGCACGCTGGCAAACATCACGCCGCCAATGTGAACAAAAATCAGTAACACTGTGACATGGGAAAAGAATTCATGGATTTCTTCCCAGAGCTCCTCGGCCGCGCTTTCTTCATGATGGCCGCGGTCGTCATCATCGTGCTCCCGGCCATCCACCAGCACCACCAGCGGGTTGGCGGCAACCGTGCCCGTGGACACGCCAGTGGATACAGTAGATAGGGCCTGGCTGTTGTTCGCCAGTGGGCCGTGGCCCTCGGCGCCGTACAATGCCAACCCGGAAATGCTGGTCAATATCAGGCTCAGCAGCAGGGCGATAACCATCCAGCCACCGAGCGGGTTATGGCCCAGGTAATGTTTCGCCTTGCCAGTGAGCATATCCCTGGCGTATTGCATTGCCGTTCCCGGCGCGGTGACAAAATCGCTGAAGCGCGCATGACGACTGCCGACCAGGCCCCAGAGCAGCCGAAAGCCGATCAGTCCCATAATAAAGTAGCCGGCATAAATATGAATGAGGCTTTCTTCCTCACCGCTGATGTAGGCAATTATAAAGCTGAGCACCAGGCTCCAGTGGAACAGCCGCACCAGCGGGTCCCAGACATAAATGGAATTGTTCAGATCTTGGTCTTTCATATACTGCCTCGTTTACCACCAGGTAATTGAAATGCTGATGGCGCTATAATGGGCCGGAAAAGCACAAAACACATCGGGCAGGTGTTCGATGCCAAGCCCCGTGGGACATGTGCGCGATGGCGACCAAACAAGACGATAATCAAGGTGAGAATCAGTGATCAGCCAGGCAGATAATAAAAAGGAAATGGTGCTCATTGCCATCCTGGCGCTGGTGATCCTCGGCGGTGGTGTTGATCTCTATACCGATGTATTGCACGGCGCCACCACCCAGCACATTCTCAAGGAAACCGCGGTGGTGCTGATTGCCGCGATCGCCATGGCCTGGCTTTGGCTGGGTCTGCGTCGGCAGGACAGGGAGCTTCGGCAATTGCGCGAAGAGTACCGCCAGCTGGACCAGGCGGCCCAGGCCGCCAGTGATTATGTGCTTGCCGGTCGCCGGCAAATGCGCGATGTCGCCGGTCGCCAGTTTGATGACTGGGGCCTGACCCAGAGTGAAAAAGACGTGGCCTGGTTGTTGCTCAAGGGGCTAAGCCTCAAGGAAATTGCCGCGGTCAGGAATACGCTGGAAAAAACCGTGCGCCAGCAGGCGTCCGCCATATACAAAAAAGCCGGCGTCGATGGTCGCCACGCCTTTGCCGCCTGGTTCCTCGAAGACATGATGTAACGGCATACTTGCGAATCATTCCCGTTTGGCCCGGGCTGCAGCGTCGTGGTTTGGTGCAAGCCAAAGGCCGCGCTAGAATGGCGAACCTATGAGTAACCCGTCACAACAACACACCGATACTGACATCCTGGTTATTGGCGGCGGCCTGGTAGGCGCCAGCCTCGCCTGTGCGCTGGCACCGCTGGGTCTGCGCATTACCGTGGTCGAAGCCTTCGAGCTCAAGACCGGTGGCCAGCCGTCCTATGATGATCGCACCACGGCGCTGGCCTATGGCTCGCGCCGGATTTTTGATGCTCTTGGTGTCTGGCCGGAAATCGAACAACGCGGCGCCTGCGCCATCAAGCACATCCATATCAGCGACAAGGGCCAGTTTGGTTTTGCCCGCCTGCATGCCAGTGAACTGGACATGGACGCATTGGGCTATGTTGCTGTTAACCGGGTCATGGGTGAGGCCTTATATGCGCGCATGCAACAGTTGCCGGGCATCGACCTGGTTTGCCCGGCCACGGTGGAAGCCGTGCATAAGCACGCCGATCATGCGCTGTGCGACATCATGCAGGATGGCAAGCCGAAGCAACTATCGGCAAAGCTGGTGGTGATGGCCGATGGCGGTCGATCCGGCCTGCGCGAAGCGCTGGGTTTTGAGTTTACAAAAAAGGATTACCGGCAGACCGCCGTCATTGCCTCGGTGGCCTGCAGTGCGCCGCACAACCATACCGCGTACGAGCGCTTTACCCAGACCGGCCCGCTGGCAGTGCTGCCCTTATATAATGGTCGTGTCGGTATTGTCTGGACAACCACACCGGAACAGCTGGATACCATACTGGGCTGGAGCGATGATACCTTCATCGCCGAGCTGCAGCAGCGCTTTGGTCAGCGCCTCGGCCGGTTCAGCGAGCCGGGCAGCCGGGCATCCTACCCGCTGTACCTCACGCAACTGAAACAGCATTACCGGGATCGCGTCTTGCTGGTGGGTAATGCCGCCCACGCCGTGCACCCGGTAGGTGGCCAGGGCTTTAATCTCGGCTTGCGTGATGTTGCCGCCCTGGCCGAAGTCATTGCCGATGCCGTGCGTCATGATCGTGACTACGGCAGTGATGCGCTGCTGGCCGAGTACATGCAATGGCGTGAGCGTGACAACAAGCGCGTATCACAGTTTACCGACAGCATGATTCGCATCTTTGCCAATGATCTACCCGGCCTGACCTTCGGCCGCAACCTGGCATTGAATATTGTTGACCTGCTGCCGCCGGTAAAGCGCGCCTTTACCCGGCGCACCAGCGGTCTTAATGGTCGGCTGCCACGCCTGTCACGCGGCCTGCCGTTGAGGATAAAAGCATAATGGCC
The DNA here is from genome assembly GCA_029880545.1 of Gammaproteobacteria bacterium. Classification (NCBI taxonomy): domain Bacteria; kingdom Pseudomonadati; phylum Pseudomonadota; class Gammaproteobacteria; species Gammaproteobacteria bacterium. Next base: position 434,928 of record JAOUOD010000001.1, read on the forward strand.
GGCATCAGTCCTGATTACGATGTGATTATCGCCGGTGGCGGCATGGTCGGCGCGGCGCTGGCCTGTTGCCTGGGCGGGTCCGATCTTAAAGTTGCTGTCCTTGATGCGGCCGGCCCACCGCGGTGGGAAGGCAATGATTACGCCTTGCGCGTCAGCGCCATTACACCCGCATCCATTCGGCTGCTGAAAAAACTCAAGGCCTGGGATGTTATTGCCGCCGAGCGTTATGCACCCATCGATGCCATGCATATCTGGGAAGGCGAAGACAGCGAGCGCTACCTGGATTTCGACAGCGCCGAGATTGGCGCTGAGAACATGGGCGTGATTATTGAAAACCGCGTTGTGCAATCGGCGTTGCTAAGGCAGGCGCAAACGCACAGCAATGTACGTTACCTGAGCCCGGCATCGGTTGCTGCCTGCAATGATCATGATGACTGGCTCGACGTGCAGCTGGAAAACGGTGATCACCTGACCACGCGCCTGCTGGTGGGCGCCGATGGCGCACGATCAAAAGTGCGCGAGCTGGCGCATATTGATACCTACGGCTGGAGCTTCGACCAGACCGCCATTGTTTTTACCGTCAAAACCGAAAAGCCGCATGACCATGTTGCCCGGCAAACGTTCCTGTCCACCGGGCCGCTGGCGTTCCTGCCGCTGGATGATGCACACACCTGCTCCAACGTCTGGTCGGCCGACACCGACGAGGCCAGGCGCTTGCTGTCATTGAGTGATGATGAATTCAGAACCGAATTGCAACACGCTTTTGGCGATGTGCTCGGTAACATCGAATGGGTCAGCGAACGCGCCGGTTTTCCACTGACACTGGCGCATGCAAAAGAATACATTGGCCATCGTGTAGCCCTGATCGGTGACGCGCTGCATCGCATTCATCCCCTGGCCGGGCAGGGTGTCAACCTCGGTTTTGGCGATGCCGCGGTATTGGCCGAAGTCATTCTCAACGCCCATGAAAAGCGTCGTGATATTGGTGAGCGCCACAGCCTGCGTCCGTTTGAACGTTGGCGCAAGGAAACCAATCACAAGATGATTGGCCTCATGGACCTGTTCAAACGCAGTTATGGCAGTCGCCAACCTGCCATCATTAGCCTGCGCCGACTCGGCCTTGATCTCACCAACCGCATCGCCCCGATCAAGCACTGGTTCATGCGCCAGGCATCGGGCCTGGAAAACGAACTGCCGAAGCGGTTTTACTAAATAGACATCCTGTCCAAGGGGCTGCGGGCACCAGCCGCCCCGCGCCGGGTAACGTGGGTGTAAATTTGAGTGGTTTTCAGATCTTTGTGACCAAGAAGCTCCTGCAAGGTGCGGATATCCACCCCCTCCTCCAGCATATGCGTCGCAAAAGAGTGCCTTAGCGTATGAGTGCTGACATTGATTGGTAATCCAAGATCATTTGCCGCCTGCTTTATCCTGCGTTGTATAGTTTGAGAATACAGATGATGACGCCGAACAATTCCAGTTACACGGTCTGTGGACCTGTGAGCCGCAGGAAAAACCCATTGCCACGGCCACGATTTGCCGGCATTAGGGTATTTCCGTTCGAGTGCGTGAGGCAGATAAATTCCGGGTGCGCCGTCGGCACGGTCAAGCTCAAACAGTGTTCTTCCATATTTCAATTGTTGTTTCAGTGGGTCAATAAGCGAACCGGGTAATATAGTGGCGCGATCCTTGTTGCCCTTTCCCGAGCGAACAATGATATGTTCGTAAGAAAAATCGATATCCTTTACACGGAGTCGCAGCCCTTCCATTAACCTCATGCCGGTGCCATAAAGCGTCAAGGCAACCAGCTTATAGACGCCCGAAAGGTGACCAAGAAGCCGTGACGTGTCCTCAGGGGAAAGTACGGCAGGAAGGCGTTGCGGCCTCTTGGCGCGAACCACGTCATCAAGCCATTCCAGGTCAATGTTTAGCACTTTCTTATATAAAAATAACAGTGCTGAAAGTGCTTGATTTTGGGTAGAGGCTGATACATTCTTGTTTACGGCAAGGTGGGTGAGAAATGCAGTTATTTCCTGTTCACCCATTTCTTTTGGGTGGCGCTTGTTATGAAAGAAAATGTAGCGTCTTATCCATTGGGTGTAACTTTGCTCGGTGCGCAGGCTGTAGTGGTGAATGCGCAAACAATCACGCACCTGGTCCATCAGGCGAGGTGAATTCATGATCTGCCTCCTTGCAGAAAATCGAAACATGTTTGTCCGTAATAAAAAATACTAACCCCTTGATTACATTGGAATCAAGGATTTTATTTAGCCGAAAAGCTGGGTTGCAACTCATACATTTCGGCCACCGAAGTTAAGTTATGTGTAAATAGCCATGAATAAAGTCAAGAACAAATGGAGACTGATATTTCTACTTAGTTTATTGTTTTGGGTTCCAATTACGATTTACCTAATGAGCATTGTTCTAGATCAGGGAATATCTATTACATATATGTCGCAAGGCTATGAAGATACAGAGGCTGATTTAGAAAGGCTGGCTAAGCTATACCCAAAGAGTGCCCACTCAAAGAAGGACATCCTGTATTTGTTAAGAAAACAAAACCCAGATGGGTTTATTGTTGAAACTCAATGTACTATACAAATTCATGGTTTGCGCTTTGAGTTTAACAACAAGGGGAAGCTGCTCAACATCACCGTACAAGCAGAATCGAAACCAGAGTATGACTGCAAAAACACATAACACAGCACTCAAGCCGACCCAACTCCGCGGCGCTTGTTTTGTGCTGGTTAGCACAAAACCAATCACCGCTACGGCGGTCGGCTTAGTTTAGCGTTATGTATCAATGACGCATATTGATGAATAGAAAAAAGATTGTTGGAATTAGTGCAATTAGTGTAGTGGGTATTGCTGTATTTATTCCACTATTGCTTTATGTTTTGGTAGGTGTTTTTTCTTATTTTATTAGTGACAACACACAATATTGTCCGATATCACACAAATTGAATGATTTATCAGTATGTCATGTGCTTGATAAAATGGAAAACAGGATACTTCTCCAGCATGGGGACTTAGATACAAACTGGTTCTATCTGGAAGTAATAGATAATGGAAAATCGTATAACTATAAATTCCCGAAATATATTAAAAGAGTGGGAAAGGGTGACTATTCGGCAAATTTAATAGTGAACGAAACAAGATTTATATTGGTAAATGGCAAAAAATATAAACTAGAAAAATATGTCGGAAGAACAGAATGATACATAACAAGTACATAAATGCGTTCGCTCCGCTCACTTGGACGCGCTACCGCGCGCCCATTATGTAATCGTTAGGTGATATTGAATGTCATCCACGAAAATAATCGATTGCATACTCTGGGACTTCGGAGACACTTTATCTGTATGGCGTGGTGGTAGCCCTGAGTGGATGACTGCGTACAAAAAAATAGAAGAAAAGATAGGAATTAGCTCCGCTTGGAATCTTGGGTTGATTGAGACGGAGAAGGTTTTAACACTTCTTGCTGAAACTTTGAAAATCACGGAGTCCGAAGTTTACAATCACTTGATGCGAGAGGACTTGTTTGAATTTTTCCCGTTTACTCACAACTTTTTCATGTCTCGACATTTACCGCAATCAATCGTCACGATAAATCCACCTCTGTTTCGTGAAATGACAGCTCCACTCGGTCTCGACGACGTGATTAGTACTATCGTAATCTCGGGAGAAGAAGGAACTCTAGACAAAGGTGTGCTATGTGAAATTGCATTGCAACGCATGAATATTAATTCTACAAACGATCGTGTACTATTGATTGATAACCTACAAGCAAACTTGGATTCTTGGATGGATCGAGGGGGCATTGGATACCTCTTCACCAATGACTCTGAGTTTCAAAAAGATGTTGCGAATGGAATTGATGGGCTCGCTTCCCGAATCTGAGAGGTTACCTAACAAGGCAAATTCACATGGACAAATTTAAGCTGTTCCACTTCGTTCCACAACTTAAATTTCCCAGTGATTTGTGGCGTTATAAGGTATAGGCATGACACACGATGAACTAACAAGGCTTTTGGTTAAAATTGCTGGTGCATATGTTCTTGTATGGGCTATAACGGAAATACCAGCCTTTATAAGCTATTATTTTATGCTAAATTTAGCAGAGGAGTCAGCCTTAAGCTTCCTAGGTGTAAGTGTAATTCCTTTCATTTTGGTAGTTATGTTAGGAATTGCTCTTATATATTTCCCTGGCATGATCTCAAATGCATTAATAAAGGGCGAAAGAGACAATAAATCAGAAGATAATATAAAAACACTACAGCTTGTTGCGTTTCGCGTATTGGGACTATACCTGTTATTTCGTGCAGTATCAGACCTCACATATCATGTCAGTTCATTACTCCTAAATAAAAAAGAACACAATATATTCAATACTCCTGATTTAACGTTGTACTCTAATATCTTTGCAACATCTGCAGAATTCATTTTTGCGGCTATTTTAATTATGGGTGCAAAAAATATCATTCAACTACTAGAAAAAATGAGGCAATGAAATATGCCTTATAACAATTCGTTCAAATACGCAGGTGTTTCACACCTGCTCGGACCGCGCAAAATGCGCGCGGCCCTTTAACTCTGACGTTAGG
>JAOUOD010000002.1:300000-394425 GCA_029880545.1 Gammaproteobacteria bacterium
GCCGTTTTCGCCCGGCGAAAAATCCGACATCGGTATGTGTAACACGTTCAGCAGCCAGTCAAATAACGGTTTGACAGGAATGTACTCGCCAAATGGAACCAGGTGGCGCTTGCGATATGACTGCAGCGCATCATTGTCGGCAGAACCGGACACAATAAACGCGCTGTTGAACGCCCGCATCTTGCCGTTTGATTGTTCACGCTCAGGCGCACCAATAACCACCGTCGTCCCGGCTTCAAGCACACTTGCCAGCTCGGCACGAAGGCCTTGCTCCTGTCCATACCAATAGACCGGCACCGCGGCCTCCGGCCACACGACCAGGTCCGCGTCTTGCTGTGTTCTGGTGGCCTCAACATAACCCTGGATAACGCGCTGACGATTGGTGCCCCACTTCTGGCGCAACGGGACATTATTCTGGATAACCGCCACGTCTATGGCATTGCCATCAGGCTCGGTGAATGACGCCTGGCCAAGACCCCAGGCTCCCGACCACAATACAAATGATGCGAGAACGACCGGTTTCCAATTGGTCGACTCACGCACGACCCAGGCAAGCAATCCGGCACTGACTGCCACGGCGAGACTGATACCATACACACCAAGCCATGGCGCAAGACCAGCCAGTGGCCAGCCAGCCTGGCTATAGCCCAGGTTGAGCCACGGAAAGCCACTGAACAGCCAGCTGCGCACCCACTCCAGCAACACCCACAACGCCGGCGCAATCATGCCATACAGAAACGGCGTGCTGATTCGTGAACCGACAAGGGCAATCAGCCAGCCGAACCCGGCAATGTAAGCCGCCAAGATGGAAACAAAAATGAGCACAGCAACCACCGCCAACGGCGCGGCCATGTTGCCAAAGTTATGAATACTGACGTAGACCCAGGACACGCCGCTGCCAAACAGCCCAAGCCCGAACCCAAACCCGAGCAACGCTGCCCGGGCAGGCGAACGTCCATGCATCAGCAACAACAGCAGTGCCGGCGATATTACCGCCAGCGGCGAAAGGTAAAACGGGGCAAAGGCCGTGGTGAGCACCGCGCCGGCAACAAATGCCAGCAACAACCCGGGCACTCCTTGCCCGAGCCGTTCAAGCCAACGGGCCGGCTGCTCAGGAGGACTCGACAATCGGCTCAACTTTCAGCAAATGAATACGGCGACTGTCGGCGCGCAGCACCTCGAACTCAAACTGATTGATTGAGATACGCTCACCACGACGCGGAACATGGCCAAACGCGGTCATTACGATACCGCCGATAGTGTCCATCTCGTCATTGAACCCGGCCTGGAAATGCTCATTAAAATCTTCGACCGCGGTCAACGCCTTGACGACATAGGCGCCGTCATTGCGCTTGACGATCCCGATCTCATCTTCTTCCTCGTCATGCTCGTCTTCGATTTCGCCGACTATCTGTTCCAGGACATCTTCAATTGTTACGAGCCCGGCAACGCCTCCGTATTCATCAACAACAATGGCCATGTGATTGCGACTGGACCGGAACTCACGCAATAACACATTCAGGCGCTTGCTTTCCGGGACAAAAATTGCGGGACGCAGGTAATCATCAATATCGAATTTTCCGGTATTGCCCTGGGATTGCAGGTAAAAATAACGCAATACATCCTTGGCCAGAAGAATCCCGACTACCCGGTCCTTGTCGCCATCGATCATGGGAAAACGGGAGTGCGCGGTATCCACCACCAGTGGCAGGTACTCCTCAGGTGTCTGGTTCTTGTCAACCACATCCATTTGCGCGCGTGGCACCATGATGTCGCGCACCTGCATGTCAGCCACCTGCAACACGCCCTCGATCATCTCCAGGGCATCATGACTCATGAGATTGCGTGAAGCCGAGTCACGCAGCACTTCGACCAGTTCTTCGCGATTGGAAGGCTCACCAAGCAATGCCTGGCTCAGGCGGTCAAGCAGGGATTTCGGTGATGCGCCTGCATCACCGTGACTACTCGGAGGGTTATCGGATTCTCTGTTCACTATCTCTCTATCCAGTTATTAAAAACGTTCAAAGCCGGTTACCGACTTTATTCCTCGACAGGATTCTCGGCCTCATCGGCGCTGTCGTCATAAGGACTGTCAAATCCCAGCTGGCGCATAATGGCAATTTCGCGCCGCTCCATGACTTCTGCCTCATCATCTTCAATATGATCATAGCCTTGCAGGTGCAAAACACCATGAACCACCATGTGCGCCCAGTGCTCTGTTTCGGTTTTGCCCTGTTCTCGTGCTTCATGGCGAACCACTGGTGCGCAGATCACCACGTCGCCCAGTATCTTGGTTTGAATCCCGGGCGGCGCCTCGAACGGGAACGATAACACGTTTGTCGGCCGGCATTTTCCGCGATAGCGCAGATTCATGTCCTTGATTTCATCCGTATCAACAATTCGCAGGGCCAATTCGCCCTTTTCATAACGGTGCCCCAGCACCGCCTGCACCCAGCGCTCAAACTGTTCCCGGGTCGGCAAACCGCCCAGCACACTCACGTATTGAACATCCAGTTCCATACTATGACTCAGTCTTTGTTCTGGTGCCGGTCGTAGGCCTCGATAATATTCTGAACCAGCGGATGCCTGACGACGTCGCGGGCCTGGAAGTGGGTAAACGACACCCCCTTCACATCTTTCAGAATCTCGATGACCTGCTTCAGACCTGACCGGCTCGGCTGCTGCAGGTCAATCTGGGTGATATCCCCGGTAATGACTGCTGTTGTTCCAAATCCGATCCGGGTCAGGAACATTTTCATTTGCTCGGCAGTCGTATTCTGCGCCTCGTCAAGAATAATGAAGGCCTCGTTAAGCGTGCGGCCGCGCATATAGGCCAGTGGTGCCAGTTCGATAATGTTCTTTTCCATTAACCGCGCCACCTTCTCAAACCCGAGCATGTCGTGCAGCGCGTCATACAGCGGTCGCAGGTAAGGGTCCACTTTCTGCTCCAGATCGCCAGGCAAAAATCCGAGTCGCTCACCAGCTTCCACTGCCGGACGCACCAGTACAATTCGACGCACCCGGTGATTCTGTAATGCTTCCACGGCGCAGGCCACGGCCAGGTAGGTCTTGCCGGTGCCGGCCGGACCAACACCAAAATTGATATCGTGGCTGACGATGGCGCGCACATAGTCGCGCTGGCGCGGTGTCCGCCCCTTTACCAGCAGCTTCGGTGTGCGCAACTGGGTCTCGGTATCTTCCACCTTTTCGTCATCGCCGCGCTGAAACTGTTGCAACGCCAGGTGCACGCCCGCCGAAGTAAGTGGTTCCTTGCGCGCGGTATTGGTGTACAGGTGCTTGATCAGGCGCTCGACCCGGCCGGCGACCTGTTGCTCGCCAACCAGGCGGAAATCATTGCCGCGGTTGGAGACCTCGACACCGGTGTATTCCTCGATCTGGCGCAAATGCTCGTCATGCGGGCCACACAGCGCGGCCAGCCGATCGTTGTCAGCAGGGGCAAGCGTAAACTTGATGTGTTCGACTTTTGCGTTCAATTAGCGGGAACCGACAATACCTGTCTTCAAGTGTAGTCCACAATATGGGGGTGAAATCAAGGGTCTCAAGCCGCTCAGGCGCAGCGCGCCGCGCTACTGACCAGGCGACCGCGCAACGAATTGGGCAGCGCCTCGGTAATTTCGACATCAATAAACTTACCGATCAAGTCCTTGTTATCACAGGAAAAATTGACCACGCGATTGTTTTCCGTGCGGCCTGACAATTGCTCGGGATCCTTTTTCGATGGTCGATCAACCAGGATACGCTGCACACTGCCGACCATGTTTTGACTGATTTGTGCCGCCATTTCATTGATGCGGGCCTGCAACCGGGCCAGTCGCGCCTGCTTGACCGTGTGCGGCACATCATCGGCCAGGTCTGCCGCCGGCGTTCCCGGCCGCGGGCTGTAAATAAAGCTGAACGAATGATCGAAACCGACATCCTCGATCAGCTTCATGGTGTCTTCAAAGTCAGCGTCAGTCTCGCCGGGAAAGCCGACGATAAAATCTGACGACAGGCTGATACTGGGGCGCACCTGGCGCAGCTTGCGGATACGTGCCTTGTATTCAAGCGCCGTATAGTTTCGTTTCATCATCGACAGCACCCGGTCTGAACCGCTCTGTACCGGCAGGTGCAGATGATCCACCAGCGCCGGTACGTCGGCATACGCCTGGATCAGGCTGTCGCTGAATGATTGCGGATGTGACGTGGTATAGCGAATCCGGTCCATGCCTTCGATTTCGTTGATATAGCGGATCAACAAGCCGAGATCGGCGATGCTGCCATCGTGCATCCGGCCCTGGTAGCTGTTCACGTTCTGTCCCAGCAGGTTGACCTCACGAACACCGTGTTCCGCCAGGTGCACAATCTCGGCAATGACATCATCAAACGGCCGGGAAAACTCTTCGCCACGCGTATAGGGAACAACACAATACGTGCAGTACTTGCTGCAACCTTCCATGATGGACACGTAGGCGCGGGCGCCATCCACCCGGGGCTCGGGCAGGCGATCAAATTTTTCAATCTCGGGGAACGAGATATCCACCTCGTGGTGACTGCTTGCCGCCCGGTCCAGCATTTCCGGCAGGCGGTGCAACGTCTGCGGGCCAAACACCAGGTCGACGTAGGGCGCGCGCTGCATAATAGCGTCACCCTCCTGGCTGGCGACACAACCGCCGACACCAATAATCAAATCCGGGTTTTTTTGCTTGAACTCGTTCCAGCGACCCAGTTGCGAAAACAGCTTCTCCGCCGCCTTCTCGCGCACCGAGCAGGTATTCACCAGCAGCACGTCAGCCTGCTCCGGCGAATCTGCCAATTCCAGCTGATGTGTGCGTGCCAGCAAATCGGCCATGCGCGACGAATCATAATCGTTCATCTGGCAACCGAAGGTTTTGATGTACAGCTTTTTGGCCATTTCCGGATAAGCTACTGTTTTCACGAGAGAAAGGGGGCGTACTCTACCTGTCATGAGACAAAAATACCAGCACCGCTGCGGGTGCGGAACCCAGCTACCCGGACGCCAATCCTTCATGGCGAGTGAGCCGGTGACGACAGAAATTCGTATTGCAGCGAGAGCCGGATTATATCTTCTCCAGGTACTGCGCCATGCGTTGACGCATCGCCGCATCGGGCAGGCGGCCGTAGGCGGCGCCCATGTTTTCGTGCATATGATCGACCCGCGTGGTTGCCGGGATGGCGCAGGTCACGGCCGGGTGCGAAACGATGAACTTGAGAAAGAATTGCGCCCAGTTTTGACAATCGATTTCCGCCGCCCATTCCGGCAAGGGTTTGTGACCATAGGCATCAAACAGATCGCCACGCTGAAACGGCCGGTTGGCAATGACGGCAATGCCTTTTTCCCTTGCCAATGGCAACAAGCGTTTTTCCGCTTCACGATCAGCGACATTGTAAGTGAGCTGAACAAAGTCGAATGATTCACTGGACAGCACCTTTTCCATCTCCCGGTGACGCCTGCCATGAGAGGTCGTGATACCGATATAGCGAATCCCGCCCTCGGCTTTCATCTGCTTAAGGGTTTCAAGATGCGTTTCCCAGGACAACATATTGTGAATCTGCATCAGGTCAAAACGGGCCACGCCCCACAGCTTTTCGGCCGCCGCCATTTGCATCTGCCCGAGCGCCTTACCCATCACCCAGACCTTGGTAGCGGCAAACAACTCCTGGGCATTATCAATGCGCGCAAGACAGTAGCCGAGCACCTCCTGTGAACTGCCATACATGGGCGATGAATCAATCATTGCGCCAGCCTTGTCAAAGAATGCCTGCAATACTTCGATTCTCTGGTTGCGGGCACGAATATCATCGCCAACATCAAACGTCAGCCATGAACCCATGCCAATGACCGGGATAGACTCGCCGGTCGAGGGAATGGTTTTGCGAATGATTTGTGGCACTGCCCGGTTCCTGTTCTTTGGCTTTTGCATCTTTCCGGCGGACCAGCCGGCTTCAACAGGAATCATCATCGCGGCGGCGATCAGCCGGTTCAGAAACCGGCGACGGGAAAACCTGGTGTGAGTCTTTGACATGGAACACGTCCCTCTACAGGGGAGCTAAAGCCACTCTACAAGATAGTAGATCATCACACCTTCTGATGATTTTGAAGGGCCCAGCACCCGCGCCGCGTAATGCTGCCCGGATTCTTCGGCACCGGCACGCGCCAGGTCTTCGGTCTCAACGATCCTGACATTGGCTGCCGGAAACCGGTTGCGAGTTGTTCGTTGCGTATACACCACGCCGTATCGTTCAGTCGATACAGATGTATACGGATCAGGCGGAACAAAGCCTTTCATGAACTGGTCCGGGTTGTATTCCTGCACAAGCCCTTGAGCACCATGTCAGCATAACTGATTACGCCGAGCAACTTCTTGCTTTCCACCACCGGCGCCCGGGACAGGCCAAACTTGTCAAACAGGCGCGCGCAATAACGTATATCCATATCCGGGTCTACAGTCACTACCGGCTTGGACATGATCTCGTAGATGTTGACACGCTCCGGAGAACGGTTATGAGCCAACACCTGTCGAGCAATGTCAGACAACAGCACAATTCCATACTCATCGTCATCATTGCGCTTGTTGACAATCAGTGACTTGGTTTCATGATGCTCCATGGTGCGCAATGCTTCGGCAACAGTAGCAACGCCATCGACTATATCAAATTCCTGCTTCATCACATCGCGTACGCGTACAATTGTTTTGTCGTTCATAGCTTATCCTCCAAAACTCCGGTCAGGCGCTGGATTTGATGAGAAACACCGACAGCATCTTCCACATCAATCTGAAAAGCAATGCCGGTTCCGGGTTTACTTTCAAACTCTCCGACCTCGGCAATTTTCTCGAGTATGTGGCGACTGAGGTGCTCTTCCACAAGAAACAGCAGCATGTCCCGCTGGCTTTCAAGGCTCAGGCCGAGAAAGGTCTTGGTTTTTTCAATGCCCTCCCCGCGCGCCTGGTTCAGCACTGTGGCGCCGGTAGCGCCGGCTTCCCGGGCCGCATCCAGCAAGCTGTCAGTCTTGTCGTCATCAACAAGCGTGATAATCAGTTTGAAGTGCATATGCCTGGCCTCCGGATGTCGATCATTGGTGTTCCGCGTCCTGTTGTCTTTGTTTGCGATGCCGAGACAGCAGCCACTGGCCGACCTGGGCATAGCCCATGACGGTAATAATAGGAAACAGGCTGGCAAAGGCAATCAGTCCGAAGCCATCCAGCAAGGCGCTGCGACCGGGCACGGTACTGGCGAGACCCAGGCCCAGTGCCGCCACCAGCGGCACAGTGACGGTTGATGTGGTGACACCGCCGGAATCATAAGCCAGGGCAATAATTGAACGTGGCGCGTAGACAGTCTGTACGATCACCACGATGTAGCCGGCGATAATATAATAATGCAGAGGTGTACCGGTAACAATACGGTAGGTACCCAACGCGATACCGATGGCAACACCAATGGCCACGGCAATACGCAATCCCCATACGCCCACTGAACCGGCCGATACACTCTCCGCCTTGATCGCCACTGCAATCAGTGATGGCTCGGCAATGGTAGTGGAAAAGCCAATGGCGGCGGCGAACAGGTATACCCACATGTAATCCTGCCAGCGAACCAGTTGCGCCACTGTTTCTGCTGTCCCGTGTATAAATACCGGATCAGTAAGCTGTTGTGCCATCAGCTTGCCCAGCGGAAACAACGCTTCCTCCAGGCCGACAAGAAACAATGCCAGGCCGATAAGCACATAGACAAAACCGATGACTGTCCGCTTCAGGTGTGGAATGGTTTCGCGCAGAACGATGATCTGGAAGCCGAACAGAATTGCCGCGATGGGTACAACATCGCGAATGGTTGCAAGCGTGACATAAAACAGGTGGACCAGCATATCCATCAGATCACCATGCCGTAAACCATGACAAACATCATCGGTGTCAGGGAAGCAAAGGCGATCAGGCCAAAGCCGTCAATCATCGGGTTGCGACCCTTTATGACAGACGCCAATCCCACCCCGAGAGCAGTCACCAGCGGAACCGTAACAGTGGACGTGGTCACTCCACCGGAATCATAGGCAATACCGATAATCTCCTTCGGCGCGAAAGCCGTAAGAATAACAATAACAATATACCCACCGACAATAAGATAATGTATTGGCCAGCCTTTCAGAATCCGGAATACACCAATTACAATGGCCACACCGACGGACAACGCCACTGTCAGCCTCAGGCCCATGGCATAACTGCTACGGGCCGTATCAGAATCGGTAATGGCCCCCGCTTGCGCGGCAACATTGGCTGCCTCAGCAGCCACTGCAATCAGCGCCGGCTCGGCTACCGTGGTACCAAACCCGAGACAAAAGGCAAACACCAGCAGCCAGGCAAGACTGCCCTTGCGCGCAAAACCATAGGCCATGGTTTCACCAATCGGGAACAGACCCATTTCCAGACCGCGAATAAAAAAGGTAAGGCCGAGCACCACCAGCATGGTACCGACCAGCAGCTTCTCCCAGTTCGGCAAAGGCTTGCCCAACACCACCAGCTGAAAGAACAGGATCACCAGAATGATTGGCAACAAATCCCGAAAGCTGTCCCTGATGGAGCGAAATAAACTGTGCAATGAGCAGCCCGAAAAGATATTGGTTAATCACGAAGACTGAAGGATAGGCGGACAACCTTAATGCTGCCCGGCATGGTCCGTCAAGCCGATGGTTTGACGCAATTTCTTGATCAACATCAAAGTTTTGGCGCAACGAATATCAGAGTATGCGCCGTTAGGCGAAAAAGTGTATTCCAATGGCAACTTTTCTCAGCATCAACGAGCTGCAAGCCTTTATCCGAAACCGGCGCATTCCGCTGTTTCCAAAACATGAACACATTGAGCTGAAAATTGATGGCTTGTCGTTCGAGGAAAACCTGCAGCTGGAAACCCGGGTGAACAAACTGCACGCCGCTTGTGGTTGCGCAGAAGGATCTATTGCTTCTGTGGCAGGACTGACGCTGTTTGTTGTCTATTTGACTTTTATTGACATTGACGCAGTTTTCAGCGGTTCCGAAGCGTTGATCACAGCCGGCCTGGTATTTCTGGTCTCGGCCCTGACGGCAAAATTCGGCGCCATCCTGTTTGCCCACCTCCAGCTGAAGAAACTGTCCCGATCATTAAATGCTCACGAGCCGGATTGATAATTTTCCAATTGATGACAATTCGCTTTTCCGATCCAGGCCTGCCTACCTAAAGACTCCGGTTGCCCCGCCGAATACATCATTAGCCGGGGTAACAATTTACCTCTTTCCTGTCACTCCTTGATTCAGGGATGAAACCGCACAATGAAACAACTTTTCAGCAATATCTGGAGCAATGAAACCCTGCACATGTTCTTGAGTATGACCTTCCTGGAGCTGATGATGCTGTCGGTGACACTGTCGATTTGGGATATCAACCAGGAACTGGTATTGATGGCCGGCCTCGAACAGATACTGCTGGTCTTTGAAGGCTGAGACTATTGAGCCGATTCTGCGCGCCTGCGGCTGGGCAGTTCAGCCAATTCGCACTGCCTGTCCTCGACATTCAACCGTCTGACCCGACCTGATTTTACAGCGCTTGCGCCGCTCCAGTCGGCCATCCACGGTCACTTCGCCGTCAACAATGGCGTGGTTGGCTTCGCCGCCGGATTCACACAGGCCGGTAATCTTGAGCAGCTTGTTCAGCTCGATAAATTCATGATCCTGGAGATCAAAAATCTGCATGATCGGGATCCGGGAAAAGGTTACTCCCGGCCATAGCGGCCGGGTAGCGGAATGAATGGTAGCTACGGGTAGATTTGAACTACCGACCCCAGCATTATGAGTGCTGTGCTCTAACCAACTGAGCTACGTAGCCACGGAACCCGTCGATTTGACGGAGGCGGGATTTTCGGGGTTTGCCCGCCTGCTGTCAACCGCCAGCGGCAGGAAAACCGGCCCGGTCCCGTTTCAGACATTGAACCGGAAGTGAACCACGTCGCCATCGACCATGACGTACTCCTTGCCCTCAAGCCGTAATTTGCCGGCTTCCTTGGCACCCTGTTCGCCGCCACAGCCCACGTAGTCCTCATAGGCGGTTATTTCTGCCCGGATAAATCCCTTTTCGAAATCCGTGTGTATCACGCCCGCGGCCTGCGGTGCCGTGGCACGGGCGCGAATGGTCCAGGCCCGCACTTCTTTCACGCCGGCAGTGAAGTAGGTCTGCAGGCCCAGCAAAGCATAGCCGGCCCGTATGACCCGGTTCAGGCCAGGCTCTTCGAGACCCATCTCGGTAAGGAATTCAATTTTCTCTTCATCTTCCATGTCGATCAGTTCGGCCTCGATGGCGGCACAAATCGCCACCACCTGGGCACCTTCAGCTTCGGCGATCTTGCGCACGGCATCCAGGTAAGGGTTATTTTCAAACCCGTTATCCGCCACGTTGGCCACGTACATGACCGGTTTGTGAGTCAGCAGGAACAACTGGCGAACCGCTTTTTCCTGATCCTTGTCGGTAAACTCGAAAGTGCGGACCGGCTTTCCGGTATCCAGATGGGCCTGCAGTTTCTGCAACAGGTCACGCAGCCTGACCTGCTCCTTGTCCCCGGACTTTGCCGCCTTGGTCGCCTTATCCAGCTGCTTGGTAACCGAATCCAGATCCGCCAACGCCAGCTCGGTTTCGATGACCTCAATATCGGCCGTCGGATCAACCTTGTTGGCCACGTGCTGGATATTTTCATCTTCGAAACAGCGTACAACGTGAGCAATGGCATCAGTTTCGCGGATATTGGCCAGAAATTTGTTACCCAGGCCCTCGCCCTTCGACGCGCCGGCAACAAGCCCGGCAATATCAACAAACTCCATGACCGCAGGTACCACTTTTTGCGGGTTCACCAGCTCGGCAAGCTTGTCCAGGCGCGGGTCCGGCACCTCGACCATGCCAACATTGGGATCGATGGTGCAAAACGGATAGTTTTCGGCCTGGATGCCCGCCTTGGTCAAGGCATTAAACAGCGTAGACTTGCCGACGTTGGGCAGACCGACAATGCCGCACTTGAAACCCATATTCTGGAAACCCCTGTTAAATGTTGGTCCGCACCAATGCGCGATATGTTTGAATAATAACCCAAATACTTTCGGTTCGTGCCATGGCCGTCGACCCGTCAGCTATTACCATTGCCGGCATGCAGGCGATTCATCACCTTCTGGAAATTGCCGTTAATGATATCTTCCAGTTCATCCAGGGCAGCCTGGATGGCCGCGTCGGTAAGCGACTGCTCATCAGCAACTGCCTTGGTCAGCACATAGTTACTCACCTGCCGGGCGTTGCCGGGATGACCAATACCGATACGCAAGCGCATGTAGTCGCTGGAACCGAGCTTGTTGTGAATATCCCGAAGCCCGTTATGACCGCCATGGCCGCCACCCTGTTTAAGCCGAACCTCACCGGGTGGAATGTCCAGCTCATCATGAGCGACCAGCACTTCGGCCGGCTCGATCTTGTAAAACCGGGCCAGTGTAGCGACGCCATCGCCGCTGAGATTCATAAAAGTTTGTGGCTTGATTAACCAGACCGGCGAACCGGCAATCATGGCTTTACCAACATCGCCATGAAAGCGGTTTTCGTGGGCCAGCGAACAATCATAGCGCCGTGCCACGGCATCCAAAAAACGGAACCCGGCATTGTGCCGGGTTTCCGCGTACTGGTTGCCGGGATTTCCCAGCCCGGCGACGAGCTTGATGGCGCAGGCCAAGACTTACTCGCTTTCGCCGCCTTCTTCAGGCTCTTCAGCCGCAGCTTCAGAACTGCCACCACCACGAACCGCGGTAATGGTTGCCACGGCCAGGTCGTCACCACCATGGGCGAGAACGGTCAGTTCAACGCCGGCCGGCAGCTTGATATCTGACAGGTGCACTGACTCATTCTTGTGCAACGCCGACAGATTCACTTCCAGGAATTCCGGCAGATCCTTGGGCAGACAGATTACGTCGGCTTCGGTCAGCAGGTGCGAAACCAGTCCACCTTCGAGCTTGACGCCCGGCGCGGTTTCTTCGCCAATAAAGTGGAACGGTACAGACATGTGCAGTTTCTCGCTTGCAGAAATACGCTGCAGGTCAAGATGAACCACGCGTGGCTTGTACGGGTGCATCTGCACATCACGCAGAATAGCCTGATCTGAACTGTCACCGGCTTTCACTGTCAGGATTGAGGTATGAAAGTCCTCGTGCTCCAACAAGTGATAGATGGTGTCATGATCAAAAGCCAGCATTTCAGGATCCTTGCCACCGCCATAGATTACGGCCGGGATCTTGCTGGCATGACGCAGGCGGCGGCTCGCACCCGTTCCCTTGGCATCACGCTTTTCAGCGCTCAATTCGTATTGCTTACTCATGTTTTCTCTCCTGTTTGACTGCCTTCCCCGCGACCAGGGTTGGCAAACAGTTAACGATTTATAAATAACAAGAAATGAACCGGATCACATAAACCGATTCATCGCTTGGCATTTACAACTCCTGCTATTGCTCCGGGCGTCCACAGACTAGTCCAGGAACAACGAACTTACCGAATCGTCGTGAGCGATTCTCCGTATCGCTTCTGCCAGCAGCTCGGAAATACTTAGCTGCCGAATCCGGTCACAGCTTTCAGCCGCCGCTGACAGCGGTATGGTATCGGTTACCACCAGTTCGTCCAGCGCCGAGTTGCTGATCCGCTCCACCGCCGGGCCGGATAAAACCGGGTGTGTACAGTAGGCCAACACCTTGCTGGCGCCATGATCCTTGAGCGCACCCGCCGCTTCACACAAGGTGCCAGCGGTATCCACCAGGTCGTCCATCAGCACGCACGTGCGACCTTTCACATCGCCAATAATATTCATTACCTTGGCGACATTGGCCTTGGGGCGACGCTTGTCAATAATGGCCAGGTCCGCTTCCAGGTGCTTGGCCAGCGCTCTTGCGCGGACAACACCGCCGACATCAGGCGACACCACCAGCAGATTCGGATACTCACGCTTCCAGATATCTCCCAGCAACACCGGGCCGGCATAAATATTATCGGTCGGGATACTGAAAAATCCCTGGATCTGGTCCGCATGCAAATCCATGGTCAGCACACGATGCGCGCCGGCAATGGTAATCATATCTGCCACCAGCCGCGCGGTAATGGCCACGCGGGCCGTACGCGGGCGTCGATCCTGGCGGGCATACCCATAATATGGAATGACCGCGGTAATCCTGGCTGCTGATGCGCGCTTGAGCGCATCGATCATAATCAGCAGTTCCATCAGGTTGTCATTGGACGGCGCACAGGTGGACTGGATCACGAAGACATCGCGACCACGCACGTTGTCTTCAACTTCAACCATGACTTCGCCATCGCTGAATGTGCCGATGGAAGCCTTGCCCATGGGCAAGCCCAGGTAGCGCACTACTTTCTCCGCCAATGCCCGGTTAGCATTGCCGGTAAACACCATTACGTTGTCATTACCTGGATCGGGTGCCACTACCTGCTCCTGATACAACCTTCAAAAATCTGGCTGGGGCGCCAGGACCCCCTGGAACGCTTCGCGCTCACTGGGATTTCCTGAACGCGCTTCACTTGTTCTGGTCATATTCGGCCTTTGGCCTCACCCCTTCGGGGCCAGCCTTCGGCTGTTCAAATGCCTGCTCTTTCAGATCAGTCATTTGTCGAAGCCGCTTCGCGGCACTAGCATCACCGATGCGTCGCCTACGGTTCTCATCCCGTCGCTCCCAGCAATCACTCTTCGATTGATTAAGCTGGCTGGGGCGCCAGGATTATTCGGCCTTTGGCCTCACCCCTTCGGGGCCAGCCTTCGGCTGTTCAAATGCCTGCTCTTTCAGATCAGTCATTTGTCGAACCTTAAGGTTCTCATCCCGTCGCTCCCAGCAATCAATCTTCGATTGATTAAGCTGGCTGGGGCGCCAGGATTATTCGGCCTTTGGCCTCACCCCTTCGGGGCCAGCCTTCGGCTGTTCAAATGCCTGCTCTTTCAGATCAGTCATTTGTCGAACCTTAAGGTTCTCATCCCGTCGCTCCCAGCAATCAATCTTCGATTGATTAAGCTGGCTGGGGCGCCAGGATTCGAACCTGGGAATGCCGGAATCAAAATCCGGTGCCTTAACCACTTGGCCACGCCCCAATACACTTTTCGCTTTGGCCGTCGTTCATCGACCCCGCGGACCCATCCTTCAGGATCGGCCCATCAATATAAATAACTGCCGTCTACTCCGGCCATGCCGCCAGAATCGGTTCAATCGGGTGCCGATTCAGGCCGCGCGCCACAATGGCTTTCGCCGGTGGCTGGTTTGATACAACCGCTTCCGCCTGCTCCCGGGTGCTGCAAGGCAAAAATACGCAGGCGCCCGTACCAGTCATACGCGCTTCACCATATTGGCTAAGCCAATTCAACGCTTGATCAATTTGTGGATACAATGCTCGCACCACCGGCTCCAGATCGTTCCGAACCCGGCCTTCGCGGAAGTCGCGTATTGTGATGGCGGGGCTGTTACGTGTCAATTCAGGATGACCAAAAATTTCCCCGGTGGAAACAGTCGCATCCGGCTGCAAAATCACGAACCAGGGCCGTTCCAGCGACAATGGCTCCAGTCGGTCGCCCACCCCCTCAGCCCAGGCAGATGACCCGCCAATAAATACCGGTACATCGGCTCCCAGTTGCAGCCCCAGCTGCATCAGCCGGGAACGCGGCACACCGGTTTGCCAAAGTGCATTCAAGGCCAGCAACGTGGTGGCGGCATCAGAACTGCCGCCACCCAATCCGCCGCCCATGGGCAAGCGCTTGATCAAAGATATATCAACCCCTGCGCCACAACCGGTCTCCTGTTGCAACAGGCGCGCGGCCCGCACCACAAGATCCTGTTCCGGGGTCACGCCTTCCAGGTCGCTTACCCGGGCAATTCGACCAGAGTCGTTGATTTCAAACCGAAGCTCGTCGGCGATATCGATAAACTGAAATACAGTTTGCAGGAGATGGTAGCCATCAAGACGGCGCCCGGTAACATGGAGGAACAGGTTCAGCTTTGCCGGCGCCGGCCAGGAATTGACTCCGGTCACACTAACCCCGCTTGACCCATTGACTGATGACCAGCCGAACGTGCAGATTCGAATCAACAGGGCTGCCGGATCGCTTTAACTCAATACTATGCGGTAACCATATGTCGCCCTGCTCGGCATACTCCAGCACGTTCAACAGCCAGCCGTCCTGCTGCAGGGTTTTTATCCGGCCTTGCCCGTTCAGTGTAATTATTTTGTCCTTGCCCGGTACCGGCAGTCCGCGCAACCAGTACAGCATATTTTCCAGCGGCAAGGCCCAGCCCGTGGTCTGCCACAGAAGCTGCTGCGCATTCGCGGCGACGTAGACGTTCTGTTCCGCATCAACCAGCCGGGCGCCGTCATCAGCAATGGTGATTCTCACCGCCCCGGCACCAAACGGCCCGGAAAGATCGATCTGTTGTCCCGGGTCATGATTTTGCCAGCGAAGATTGAGCTGCCAGGCATCCCGATCCATGGTCAATGCCACCCGGCCTCGCAGGTCCCATTGCGTTAATGCCTGCAGTTTCTGGCGATGCTGTTGCCAGGCCTGCTGTTGATCATCAACAACAGGAAGCGTCGCCTGGCAGGCCGAGAGCAATACCAACAATAGCGCAAGCGGAGCCCTGAGTGTCATATGCTGCAACCTGGAAAGACCGCGATGGCCGGTACGCTGATTGATAAGGATATTTATTGCTTGAACTTTCGAATCACGCCCTGCAGCGATTCATTATCCGGCGTCAGCTTCAGTGCGCGATGCCAGACATGCTCCGCTTCCTTGCGCTCTCCGATAATCCACAGCACCTCGCCCAGGTGCGCGGAAATCTCGGCATCATTGCGAATAGCCAGTGCCCGCTTGAGATACTGGACAGCCTCCTGATAATTGCCCAACCGGTATTGAACCCAGCCCATGCTGTCCAGAACAAAGGCATCGTCCGGCTTGAACAACAGCGCCTTTTTCAGCAGCACCAGGGCTTCCTGGTGACGATCGGTCCTGTCTGCAAGCGTGTAGCCCAACGCGTTCAGAGCATGAACATTATCGGGATCTTTTTTCAGAATATAGCGAAGATCGCCTTCAACCATATCGAGGTTATCGAGCTTTTCCGCGATCAAGGCCCGGGCATAACGTATTTCGGTATCATCTGGCGACTCTTTCAGCGCCGCGGTCAATACTTTCAATGCTTCCCCGAACTGCCTTGCCTCGCGAAGAATCTGCTCTTCCGTCAGCACTATCTGCGAGCGCTGCGTATCATTTTCGGGAACCAGCTTGTGCAGCCGGTCACGCGCGGTATCCAGGTTGCCATGGCGCGCTATCGAAATGGCTGCACGGGTCTGCGCATCAAGGTAAAAACGCGGGTCCGAGATGTCTTCGTACCAGCGAATCGCGGTTTCGTAATCATGGCGCTTGTCAGCCACCTGGCCCAGATACAGTCTCGCCTGGTCACTGTCCGGTTTCAGTTCCAGGTGCCGCTCAAGATACTTGCGTGCATCATCCAGCCGTTCCGCCTGGACCGACAACACGCCGACAGCAAGAATGGCGTCAGCGTCATTAGGGGTAGACTTGATGACGCGTTTGAATTCCTTGCTGGCACGCTCCCACTGCTTCCTGTCCACCAGGAAACGGGCATAGTTCAGGCGCACGTTACTGGCACCGGGATTATCATCAAGGAAAGACCGGTAAAACTGTTCCGCTTTGTCCAGCTCATTCTGACCAATAAGGATACGACCCTTGTACAGCGCCGCATCTTCCCAGCCGGGTTTGTGCTTCAGCGCACTACTGGCTGCTTGCGATGCTGTGGCCAGATTGTCGGCACGCACGCTCAAGTGCGCCAGCGCCAGCCAAGCATACGGATTTTTCGGATATACCACGGTCAGGTTCTGCATGACCTCCATGGCAGCATCACGATTCTTCTGGCGCGACAGCATGCCACCGATACGTAAAAACACCGTACCAAGCAGGTTTTTCTGATCAGCAAGTTGCAGTGCCTGCTCCAGGTGCAGCTGGGCGCGGGCGGGCTGATCAAGCTCGAGCAATGTAGTGGCCAGGGATTCGTGCGCAGTCTGGTTATCCGGTTCGATTTCGGTCCACAGCTGGCCCGCCTGGGAACCTTCTTTAAACTGGCGCGCGTAAATTGCTGCCTGCGTGGCGCGCTCCGCCAGGCGTGGGTCACGCGTCTGTTCGGCGGCCTTAAGCAACGCCTGCACCGCGATCGCCAACTCGCCGCGCTGGCCCGCCACCTCACCTACCAGAATGTAATACAACAGTTCCGGGCTCAGCTCTGCATTGGGAAGTATACGGGATTCCGCTGATTCCAGAGAAGCATGGGGATCAGACGAGGGCTCTGCCTCGTCCCGTGTAGCCACGGTGTTACAGGCGGAAAGCAGCATCGCCGACAGCACTAGGGCTGTCAGTTTCCCGGGTAACGATTTTGATTCGGTACTTTTACTCATATTTCCCAATAATTATAGTATGCTGATATCAGACGTGCGGAAGAATTTGAAGAAATTAACGTAATTCGTGCCAGTTTGGGCTATCAGTCTGTCCCAGCTTTTCCGGCATTACAAGCGTAGCAACCAAATAATAACCGCAGAAACACACAAACAATATATTTGTCGAACTGAAATTTTCATGAAACTCTGGTTACTACTGCTGACAGCCCTGTTCGTTTTTATTCTTGGGTACCGATTTTTTGCCAAGTTGTTGCTAATCACTCTTTTTGCTCCGGTAAATATGACGGATCAACAAGAAGCTGCGGAGCCCGGGATTCGACACGCCAGATTGTCACCGCTGATTTCGTTTGGTCATTTTACAGTCACACTAATGGGAATCGGCGTGGTGCCCGGCATCGGCGTCGCCATGATCTGGGGCTGGGTACCTGCCTACCTGTGGCTGGTCGCAGGTACGACCACCTTCGGCGCCATTTACCTCATGGGCGCACTCTGGCTCAGTCAGCGCCCGGGATCACCAGGACTAATTGACAGCAGTCGACTGCTGCTGGGCGATCACGCCGCAGCTATTATGCGTGCACTACGGTATATCATCCTGGCCGGCCTTTGTGCCTGGCTGCTCTGGCTGGGCGCCTGGCTGCTGACCCGGCATCCATCCATTTCATGGGTCGCTATTGGCCAATTCCTCGCGGCATTCTGGTTGCGCCATCACTGGACCCGGCGAGGTGAACTTTACGGCCGCTCTGGACTGATTACCCATATAGCCGTCATGATTCTTGGCGCGATTGCGTTGCTGGCGATAGGACAGGTTGCGGGCATCAGCTTTGGCGGCACAATCGAGTTCAAACTGGGCGGTCACCCCCGGGGTTCGCTTGGCGCGATGACGCTCTGGGGAGCGTTGCTGTTGGCGGCCTCGCTAACCCTGGGCCAGCAAAGATACCACTGCATGATTCGGGGCCGAAGCTGGCTGGCTGGCGTCCTGATCGCCACAGTGATGCTGATTCTGACACTGGGACTTGCGATCAAGGCCCCGGTCATGAATGCGCCTGAATTCTACAGCAATGCCACAACCCCGGGCCGATACCCCTGGCTGTTCCTGGTATTGTCGGGAGGCGCCTTCGCCGGGTTCTACGCACTGTTTGCCCAGCCGCTGGCAGCACTGCAACTCAGACATATTGATGATCAGCGTCGCTGGGGATTTGGCGCTGTAAGCCTGATCGCCATTATCGCCCTGCTGTTCTGGGCGGTGCTGACCACGGCCCAGACCAACCTTGAAACCTGGCATGCCTGGGTTGATCAGGGTCAACCCTGGATACCGCTGGAATCCCTGATGACGCAAGTGATCAGCCAGGGCGGCTACCTGATCAGCGGCCTGGGTATAAGCCAGTCAGCCGGTGGCAGCCTGATCGCCCTGGCCATGCTGTTCATGACCATCGCCGGCCTGGATACCTGCATATTAATGACAACAAAGGAAACTCAAGCCCTCGCCACTCCCCGGCTGGGTCGCTGGATATCGCTCAATTACGGCAAAGTCGCTTTGCTTGCCGGCTCACTGGTAATGTTGGCGTTGTTGCTGTTTCTGAGCGCTCCCGCCAGCCTGGCCTGGCTGCTGTTTGGTATCGCCGGAATGATGCTGGCCGGTTGCGTGTTCGGGCTAATCAGCCTGCAGATTGGTCAGAAATCGCGCATCTGGCCTGCCATGGCGATGGCGGCCCTGGCCGCCTGGCTCACGGGCTTCTGGGGCCTGATGGAATCGATTGCGGTCTGGTGGACCTTGGCACCGGCAATGCTGCTACCGGCTATAATTATTACGCTGTTGTCAGCCAGCTTCATCGGATTGGTGCTACACAGGATAATCCAACATCTTCAGAAACCCCCTGTACCGAAAAACACGGAATAATGCGGTGGGCGGACTTGACACTACCAGTGCAATCGCCAGAATCCACCCATCTGTTGACTGGCCGCAGACCGGCGAGCACAAAATTGGGTAAACAACCCTGTAAATTGGCAACTATCGAGGCAGACGGAGAAAAGCTGGCGTAAAATACTTACAGGTATCAACCCGGCACGGACAACCATGCAATTACTGGCCTTCGGCATCAATCACAAAACCGCCCCGGTCGCGATACGCGAACAGGCGGCGTTCGCACCGGACAAATTGTCAGAAGCGCTACGCGATATCACTGCCAGCGGAGTCGCGGCCGAGGCAACCATTGTTTCCACCTGTAACCGGACCGAACTGTATTGCCGGATCAATAATCGACAGGACAAGGAAATTATCGACTGGTTCTGCCGCTACCACAATTTCAAAAGCGAAGACATCGAGCCCTACCTGTACCGCCATCCCGACAGCAAGGCAGTAGAGCACGCGTTTCGTGTCGCTGCCGGTCTGGATTCGCTGGTTCTCGGTGAACCCCAGATACTTGGTCAAATGAAAGACGCGTTTGCCCGTGCACACAAGGAAGGCAGTACCGGCAAATTACTTAACAAGCTGTTCCAGCACACCTTTACCGTCGCCAAGCAGGTACGCACCGATACCTCCATCGGCGCCAGCGCCGTGTCCGTGGCTTTTGCCGCGGTCTCCCTGGCCAAGCAGATATTTACTGATCTTTCCGAGCAGACCGTGTTACTGGTTGGCGCCGGTGAAACCATAGAACTGTGCGCCCGGCATCTGAACGAGCAGCACGTCAAGCAAATGATTGTTGCCAACCGCACGCTGGAGCGCGCTGAACTGTTGGCCCGGGAATTCGGCGCCCAGGCGATCACGCTGTCGGAACTGCCGACACGTCTTGCTGATGCTGACATCGTTATTTCATCCACGGCAAGCCCGCTGCCAATACTCGGCAAGGGGGCCGTAGAACATGCTCTCAAACAACGCAAACATCGACCGATGTTCATGGTCGATATTGCCGTACCACGCGATATCGAGCCCGAGGTAAACAATTTAGACGATGTTTTTCTTTATACCGTTGATGATCTCAAGGGCGTAGTAGAGGAAAACATGGCGTCACGTCAACAGGCCGCCAGGGAAGCAGAAAAAATTATTGATGTGCATGTTGTTGAATTCATGCGCTGGATTGATTCACTCAATGCTGTACCCACGATCCGGCAATTGCGCGAGGCCAGCAACGCCATAACCGAATCCGAACTGGAAAAAGCACGGGCAAAACTGGCGCGCGGCATGGAAGCGGACCAGGTTATCGAGGAAATGGCACGCGCCATTACCAACAAGTTTACCCATGCCCCAAGCAGCGTGCTCAGCGAAGCCAGCCATGACGGTGACGAATCCATGCTGGTCGCAGCACGCCGCCTGTTCAGACTCGACGACAACTAACATGCACGCCAACATCCAGGCGCAGCTGGACAATCTTGTCCAGCGAGCGGAAGAATTGAACGCCGAACTTTCCGACCCGGGAGTTACCAATAACCAGGAGCGGTTCCGCAAGCTGTCACAGGAATATGCCGAAATTACACCGGTAACCCAGAAGTACACCCAGTGGCGCAAGGCCAGTGACGATCTGGATGCCGCCGAATCCATGCTCAAGGACAGTGATGCCGGCATGCGCGACATGGCACAGGAAGAAATTGCCGATGCCTCGCAACGTATCGAAACACTGGAAACCGAACTGCAACTGCTGCTGCTGCCAAAAGATCCCAACGACAACAAGAATATCTTTCTCGAAGTGCGAGCCGGTACTGGTGGCGACGAAGCCGCGCTTTTTGCCGGTGACCTTTTCCGCATGTACAGCCATTTCGCGGAAAAACAGGGCTGGAAGGTGGAAGTGGTCAGCAGCAGTGCCAGTGAAGTCGGTGGCTACAAGGAAATCATTGCCAGGATCATCGGTCACGGAGCCTACTCGCGGCTCAAGTTTGAATCCGGCGGTCACCGGGTTCAGCGGGTGCCGGCAACCGAAGCGCAGGGACGCATTCATACTTCAGCATGCACCATTGCCATCATGCCGGAAGTAGACGAAGTGGATGCCATTGATCTTGATGCCAAGGATCTGCGCATTGACACGTTTCGCGCTTCCGGCGCCGGCGGTCAACACGTCAACAAAACCGATTCAGCCATTCGTATTACACATTTACCCAGTGGTATCGTGGTGGAATGCCAGGACGAGCGATCCCAGCACAAGAACAAGGCGCGCGCCATGTCGTTGTTGTCGAGCAAGCTGCTGAGCATGGAGCAGGAAAAACAGCATGCCGAACAGGCAGCTACGCGCAAAAGCCTGGTGGGCAGTGGCGACCGCTCCCAGCGTATTCGCACCTATAATTTTCCCCAGGGCCGCGTCACCGATCATCGCATTAACCTGACACTGTACAAGCTGGACAACATAATGATGGGCGATCTTGATGAGATCATCGACCCGCTAGTCGCAACTGACCAGGCCGAGCAACTGGCCGAGCTGGGTATGGCTTCACACTAAGTCATTCTTGATGCCAGTAACCACTGTTCAACAGGCCCTGCTCCGGGCAGCCGCACAACTGGCCGAAAGCGAAAGCCCCAAACTGGACGCGGAAGTATTGCTGCGCCATGTCACTGGTCTGAATGCCACGACATTAATCACGCAAGCCGATACCGGGCTGAATGAAACGCAACTGGCCTCATACCAGGATGTTGTTGCCCGTCGAGCCGCCGGGGAACCTGTCGCCTATATCACCGGTGCACGTGAATTCTGGACCATCAACCTGCTGGTCAACCGGCATACGCTGGTGCCTCGGCCGGAAACCGAACTTGTCGTCGAAAGTGTGCTGGAACGCGTTGACACCGACAGCGTTGCCAGGATAGCCGACCTGGGTACCGGCAGCGGCGCCATTGCCATTGCCGTCAAAGTCGAGCGACCGAAATGCGCTATCGTTGCCTGTGACAGTTCTAAGGATGCGCTTGAAGTAGCCAGCACCAACGCCAAACACAACAACACCGACATATCCTTCGTGCAAAGTCACTGGTTCGATCAACTTGCGCAACAGCGTTTTCATATTATCGCAACTAACCCGCCCTATGTTGCCCAGGGTGACCCACATTTACGGCAAGGCGATCTTCGCTTTGAGCCGGCAACGGCATTGTCTTCAGGTATCGATGGCCTCGACGATATTCGGGAAATCGTTAGCAACGCTCCGGATCACCTGCTGGATAACGGCTGGCTGATTCTGGAACATGGTTATGATCAGGGTGAAAGCGTCCGCACACTGCTGACTGAACATGGCTTCAGCAATATCTCAACGCGACGAGACCTGGCCGGGCACGAGCGCGTTACCCAGGGACAGCTTGTTCACAATCGTTAGCCCACCAATGATCCGGGGCGCCAGCTTCCTTGCGGTTGATGCGGTTCTCAACAATAATCCGATTTTGTACCAGGTTGGCACAGGGTTCTTGATATGGAAGATACGCAACTGCTTCGTTATGGTCGCCAGATCATGTTGCCACAGATCGATATTACCGGCCAGGAAAGGCTGTTGTCATCCACGGTTCTGGTTATTGGTCTTGGTGGACTGGGCTCGCCGGTTGCACTCTACCTTGCTGCTGCCGGTATCGGGCATCTTGTACTGGCTGACCACGACAAGGTCGAACTCTCAAACCTGCAAAGACAGCTGTTACACGGCACCGCCGATCTCGGCAAATACAAGACTGACTCGGCAGTCAACACATTGACCGGCATTAATCCTGAAATCACGCTGCAGCCGATAACACTAAAACTTGAAGACGGCGCGCTTGATGAAGCTATCAGCAAGGTCGATGTTGTAGTCGACGGTTGTGACAATTTCAACACTCGCTTTGCCGTGAACCGTGCCTGCGTCAGGCATCACAAACCGCTGGTATCTGGTGCAGTTATCCGTTTTGAGGGGCAGGTCAGTGTTTTTGATTCGCGCAATGCAGCAAGCCCGTGTTATCACTGCCTGTATCCTGAGCAGGGTGAACACCGCGAAACCTGCAGCGAAACCGGCGTTCTTGCTCCGGCAGCCGGTATCATTGGCAGCATCCAGGCCGCTGAGACCATCAAGGTGTTGTTGGGAATTGGCGAGCCCTTGGTCGGCCGGGTATTGGTCTTGGACGCGCTGACCATGGAGCTGCGACAAATCAGGCTGAAAAAGGATACTGCTTGCCCCGTTTGCAGCCAGGCCTGACTTCGGACGATTGATGCAGGGATACTGCGTCAACACTCTGTAAGACTGACAGCAAGTCCACCTAGTGACGTTTCCTTGTACTTATGCGACATTTCCAGGCCGGTTTGTTTCATCGCGGCAATACAACTGTCGAGCGGCATAAAATGTTGACCGCTTCCTCTCATCGCCAGTGATGCTGCAGTAAACGCCTTGATCGCCCCGAAACCATTACGCTCTATACACGGTACCTGTACCAGGCCGCGGACAGGATCACAGGTCATGCCAAGATGGTGCTCCAGCGCAATTTCGGCTGCATTCTCCACCTGCTGTGGCGTACCGCCGCGAATCGCGCAAAGCCCGGCCGCCGCCATGGCCGACGCCGAGCCCACTTCGCCCTGGCAGCCAACCTCGGCTCCGGAAATGGAACTGCGATGCTTGATAATGCCGCCAATAGCAGCAGCGGTCAGCAGGAACTCGTGCACTTTTTCCCGATCCGCATTTTCATGCCTGACCATATAATAAAGCACCGCCGGTATGATACCGGCAGCTCCATTAGTCGGCGCTGTAACCACCATGTTGCCTGCCGCATTTTCCTCGTTCACCGCCATGGCATAGGCGCACAACCAGTCATTAACAGTTACACCGGCAGCATCCTGCTGCAACTGTTTGTATAGATTCCCGGCTCTGCGAGAAACATTAAGCCCGCCTGGCAAGACGCCATCAGCAATCAATCCTTTCTCGATACAGGCACACATGGAAGCCCATATGGCATCCAGCCCGTGCTGCAGTTGCTCTACAGATATATAATCCAGTTCATTAACCGTTTTCATCGCGGCAATGGATTTGTTGTTCTGCTCCGCCATACTCAACATGGTGGTGGCGGAATCAAAAGGATAGGTGCACGCGGTCGCGGATTCCATCTTGAGCGGGGCTTCAAGGCTTCCGATTTCATCACCGGTAACAATAAAACCACCACCAATGGAAAAAAAGATCTTTGAAAGAATGGCGTCACCATGGTCGTCAACCAGATCGAATATCATGCCATTCGGATGCTCCGGCAATGGCTCGCCCGTATCAAATATAATGTCTTTTGAAGGATCAAAACCAACCCGGACATTGTCGCCGATTGATACGGAATCGGCTTGCCAGAGCTCCGTTACCAGGGCATCAATATCACGCTCAAGCAACTGGGTCGGCTCATAGCCATGCAACCCAAGCGCAATGGCACGATCCGTCGAGTGTCCTTTGCCGGTAAACGCCAGCGAGCCCTTTAGCGTACACCGTATCCGGGGTGCAGCGAGCTGCTGAATGCGTCCGTCGTGATCCAGGGAAGCCAGGAACTGCCTGGCCGCCACCATGGGACCCAGCGTATGGGAACTGGATGGACCAATGCCAATCTTGAATAATTCCAGAACACTAATGAACATAATCAACAATACCTTGAACAGGTTAAGTGATCGTTGCTGAAATCAGCAGCAAACGGGTAATCGATCCAGGCTCCCGACTGCCCTGCCGACTGAAATCAGCCGGCAGAGAAAATAGTTTCCTGGAGCATCTCCCACTGATCGTTCCAGCCTTCCAGTGGAGACTGCCGAAAACCGGAACGAACAAAGCGGGCTATATGGCCCTCGAGAACTGCAGACAATAACCTTGCCGATGCCGTAACTGATCGCCGGGTAACACCATCGATCCCGGCCTCGCGCAGTATTTGTCGCAACTGGGTTTCAATGCGGTCATGTACCTGTGCCATGCGGTCACGAAGACGCGGTGTCTCGCCAACCAGGGCATCACCCTGCAACAATCGGCTAATACCCGGGTTCTTGTCAGCGAATCCCAGTACCAGCAGCATAATCTGCTGAATGCGCGCATCAGCAGTCTTCTGTTCTTCCAGGATCATGCTGACCCGGGTAAAAATCGCTTCCTCAACAAACACTATCAATGACTCAAACATCTCCTCCTTGCCGGAGAAGTGCCGGTACAGCGCTGCTTCGGATACGCCAACCTCTTTTGCCAGCGTGGCAGTGGTAATGGATCTGCCCTGCTGTTCTTCGAGCATGCGTACCAGTGTCTGCAGTATCTGTTCGCGTCTTTCGCCTTTTTGCGGTCTGGGCATTATTGTTTTCCTGGCTCCCGTGTTCGGCCGAGCTCTCGCCTAACCATGAATCAATGTACCCACACCGTCATCAGTAAAGACTTCGAGCAATACCGCATCGGTTACACGACCATCAATAATATGAGCGGAGCGGACGCCGGACTTGACCGCATCAAGGGCGCAGTTAATCTTGGGCAACATTCCGCCATGGATAACACCTTCAACGATAAGTGCATCCACTTCCGGCGCACTCAACCCGGTCAGCAACTTTCCATCGGCGCCAAGAACGCCGGCGGTGTTGGTAAGCAGGACAAGCTTTTCCGCCTTCAGTACACTGGCCAGCTTGCCGGCCACAATATCGGCATTGATATTATAAGTCTGCCCGTCCTTGCCGACACCTACGGGGGCAATGACAGGAATAAAGTTCTGGGTATCCAGAAGGCTGACTATCGACGGATCTATGGATTCGACTTCACCAACATGGCCAATATCAATAATCTCGGATGGCAACTTGGTATCCGCTGATGGTTTCTTGAGCTCAAGCTTGCGCGCATGAATCAGGCCACCATCCTTGCCTGTCAGGCCAACTGCACGGCCACCATGACGATTGATCATGCTGACGATTTCCTTGTTGACCAGGCCACCCAGCACCATCTCTACCACATCCATGGTTTCACGGTCAGTTACGCGCATGCCTTCAACAAACCGGCTTTCCTTGCCAATACGCTGAAGCAGCTGGCCGATCTGCGGGCCACCGCCATGAACCACCACCGGGTTCATGCCTACCAGTTTCATCAAGACAACATCCCTGGCGAAACCTTCCTTGAGCTTGTCGTCGACCATGGCATTGCCACCGTACTTGATGACAATAGTCTTGCCCTGGAACCGTTGAATATACGGCAGCGCTTCCAGCAACACACTGGCGCGTTCGGATGCTGATTTTTCTGAAAGACTCATGTGTCCAACCTGTTATGACCGGGTAAAAGCTGACAGTCCCAAGTGTATGATAATGTCCCGGTAGCGGGCAACGTCCGGCCAAAACAAAAGGGCCGCTACTGCGACCCTTTCATCAACCGGACTGCGCCAGGCAATTATTTGACATCAACGGATATCTTTTTCGGCTTGGCCGCTTCAGCCTTTGGCAGCACAATCTCCAGAACCCCGTCTTCATAAACGGCCTTGACCTTGCTGCCATCAATATCACGGCCCAGGCGAAGACTGCGCACGTAGCGACCGTAACGACGCTCCTGCCGCAACAGGCGTCCGGCTTTCTCTTCTTCGGTCTGCTGCCGGGTCTCGGCAGTAATGGTTAAAACACCGCTTTCAAGATTGATATCGATATCTTCTTTCCGGATACCCGGCATATCAGCCTGAACCAGGAAATCGTGTTCACGCTCACGGATATCCATGGCCGGAACCAGGTCTTCACTGGTTGCTTCTTCCAGCCAGCGATCCGGGCGGAAGAAACTCTCAAATACATTATTAAAGTCATTACCCCACACACTGGTCTGGGGTGCGCTGCGACGACGAATAGCGCGAGGTGTAATGGTACTCATGTTCGTATCTCCTGCGGGCCAATGCCCGACCTGAAAGTTGGACAAATCAATAACCGGATCAATCCATGTTGTTTTTCAAATGGGGTCGAACACTGCGGATTCAACCCCCGAGCCCGCCCGGCAACCGGGCCTGTAAACAGCGTGGCTTTGCAGGTAAAACAATGGGGCTGGTTCCGGCGCTTTCAAGTCCCGGGCTTCAGTTGTCAGCTGTTTCCGTGCATAGTGTTGCGATCGCGAACACGCTTACAGGGAAACCCGGGAACGGTTTATGGCATCTCGACATCTGATGAAAGACGGTCTCGACAACCGGGCCGTGAAACAACTGGCAAAAAGCCTGGCCAACACCTGGCCAGCATTCCCGACCAGGCAATTCGAGCACGATGCGATCAACGGCCTGAAATCGCTCGAACTGAAACAGCGGGTCAGGCACCTGGTTGCCGTAATGCACAGGCATCTGCCACAAGACTTTCGCAAGGCCGTGCCGATACTTGTATCGCTTAAAGACCACTGGAATGATGGCCGCCAGGACGATGTCTGGCGCAGCTTTGCTGCGTGGCCAATACTTGACTACATTGGAACGCATGGGCTCGATCGGCCGTCACTGGCGCTGGATGCACTGCAGCAACTGACTTCACTGTTCACCGCCGAATTTGCGATTCGACCTTTTATTGCCCATCACCGCGATCTGACCCTGACAACGCTGGAACACTGGTGCCAGCACGACGATCATCATGTGCGTCGACTGGTATCAGAAGGTACACGACCGAGGCTGCCCTGGGGTACGCAACTGGCCGACTTTGTCCGCAATCCCCGACCCGTACTGCCGTTACTGGAACAGCTTAAGGATGACCCCAGCGATTATGTGCGACGATCGGTCGCCAATAACCTGAATGATATTTCAAAGGATCATCCGGATATCATGATCCGGATGGGCAAGAAGTGGTTGCGTAACGCGGGCAAGGAAAGGCAATGGATTGTACGCCACGCTGCACGCAGCCTGATCAAGGCTGGACATCCACACGCATTTGCATTGCTGGGTTATTCCGTGGAAACCCGCGCCAACAAATGTCAACTCGTACTGGAACGGAAAAAAATATACATGGGGGAAACCCTTGAATTTTCGGTGGCACTGAAGGCACCGGGAACAAGACCGCTAGACGCTGTAATCGATTATCGAATTGATTTTGTCAAAGCTAATGGCTCGTCAAGACCGAAAGTATTCAAACTGCGCAATGTTCATCTGTCCAAAGGTGAGACCGTGAATCTGAAAAAACTTCATTCATTCAAATTTATCACGACGCGCAGGTACTATCCCGGCCGACACGGCATTGCAGTAACGCTGAATGGCCGGGAAATCTGCAGCGACTGGTTTGAACTTCTGTAATCAGTTTGAAGCCCCGGACGGTATTGCTATTTAGGCCTGGATTGATCTTCGTCCGAGCTCACCAGCTGGTAATTATCAGAACGCACACCGCGCATAAGAAGATCGACGTTGTCCTGCGGAATATTGAGCAGCTCCATGGCCAGGCCTCCAAGCCTGAGGCTGGCCTCCATTGCTTCAGGATAGGCGTGAGTGGCGCCGGCCTCCATCAACTGGCCACAAGCCTGGAGATCTCGTGCACGCGCGATAATGGGGACCGACGTGTAGACAGCACGAATATGAGATACCGCGTGAACAGCAATATCCGGATCATCAATAGTCAGCACAACCAGCTCAACCCGATCGATCCGCGCGCTGCTCAGTACATGCGGATCGCCGATATCGCCATAGAAGACAGGCAGACCGTCCTGCGCCCCCTGGGTTACGCGCGCAGCATCGGAATCCACTGCAACAAAAGGTACACCACTGGTTTTCAGCAGCATGGCCACCGAATGACCAACACGCCCATAACCGCCGATAAGCACCCTGGGGGCAGTCAAATCTTCCGGCAAACCCGGCTGATGCCCGGTTGACTCTCCTTCACCCATCTTGTCGGCGATGTGTTTGCCCAGGTTGTCCAGCAGTGGTGTAAACAACATGGTGATGGAAATCACGCCGATGGCATAAACAAAAACAGAATCATCAATAATGTTCAGCGCACGGGCCGATGCAAATATAACAAAACCAAACTCTCCGCCCTGGGGCAACAACATGGCGATTCGTATAGCGATGGTTCTTGCGTATCCAAACAACAATGCCAGCGCAAACAGGACCGCGATCTTGATTGCCAGTATGGCGACAGTATGCTGAATAAATGTGGATGGCGACCGCGCCAGTGACTGAACGTCTATAGACATGCCAACGGCAACAAAAAACAGGGCCAGCAACAACCCCTTGAACGGTTCGATGGAGGCCTGTATCTGTAACCGGTACCGGCTGTCTGACAGCAACATGCCCATAACAAATGCGCCCAGTGCCATTGACGCACCGGCCAGATGCGATAACCATGCTGCGAGCAATACCGACAGCATTACTGTCAGCAGAAAACCTTCCTTGTTACTTGCCCTGGCCAGGAAATTCAACGCCCCGGGAATCACATAGCGGCCAAGGCCAACGAGCAGAGCCAGCATGCCCACGATCAGTCCCGCCTGCCTCCAGATTGACACATCGACAGCAGCCATATCGGACTGCGACAGAATGGGCACGATGGCCAACAATGGCACAATGGCCATATCCTGCATAAGCAGGATTGAAAAGGCCGTCCGGCCACAACTTGACGCAATTTCGCCGCGCTCCTGCAGCATCTGCAATACAAATGCCGTCGATGACAGGGCAAAGGTAAAACCAACAAGCAGCGCCACCTGCCAGCCGGAAAGGTACATGGAAAAATACCAGCCAATGATCAGGCCCGAGACAATAATTTGCAGTGAGCCCAGACCAAGCACTTCGCGGCGCATTGCCCAAAGCCTGCTTGGACGCATCTCCAGGCCAATAACAAACAGCAACAGCACCACACCCAGTTCGGTAAAGTGGCGCACATCTTCAACATGAGTTGTTGCCTGGAATCCGGGCGAATGCGGACCGACAGCGATGCCGGCAACCAGCAACCCCAGAACCGATCCCAGACCCAGCTTCCTGAACAGCGTTACGGCAATTGATGTTGCCAGCAACACGATCAGGGCCGATACGATAAACGAGTCAAGATGCATAGCTCTCCACCATCAAGGATAACCGGGCCGGGCCCGGCTAGTTTGCCCGGTCTAAATCACGATCTCGCACAAACAATCAGGCAGAAACCTGCTTGAAACCGTCGACAATAAACTGGATAGACAGGGCTGCCAGCACAATACCAAGAAAACGACGCAATATATCGTCGCCGGTACGGCCGACAACGTTCTTGATATAACGCGAAAGCAGGAAACAGACGTAGGTTATTGCAAACACGGTAACAATGGCAGCAATAACCGGCAAGTGTTCCTGTTCACCATTGGCGCCGGAAAACAGCAGGATCGACAGCGTCAGGCTTCCCGGCCCGGCCACCAACGGAATAGACATGGGGAAAACCGATATATCCATGATTTCGGTGGATTGTGCGTATTGAGCCTGCTTGGAAACCAGCTCGAACGCAGTATAAAAGAGCAGGATGCCCCCGGAAATCCTGAATGCACCCATACTGATTCCCAGGCTGGACAGCATGGCCTCACCATAGAAGCCAAAAAGCATGATCAGCCCACAGGAAATCAACACCGTTTTGATGGCCATGATGCGACGATGGCGCTTTTCCTTTTCCGGCACCAGCGAATGAAATATCAACGCGGCACCAACCGGGTCGATAATTACGATCAGCGCCACCAGTGAATTTATATAAACGAGCCACATGCGAGCAGCCTAGACCGACGCAGTTAAAACTTCAAGTCCCGACCGAAATGCAAAAGTAAAAATCATGAAACCGGTTGAGCAAAGGGCGCAGTGTCAAAAATCAGCAGCACCTTGTCGATCTTGTCATGACTAATGCCAAAATACCCACTCATGACGACTGAGACTCCGGGCCTGGAAAAACGAAACAGGATACAAGCGGAGTCATTGTTTTCAAATTCACCGATAGTCTCATAGCTGTAATCACGAAGCGGCCCGGCCTTCAACGCGTCTACATACGCCCGCGCTGAGCCAAACTCGTAAAATGGACCGCTGAAATGAAACTCGTCAGCAAAAAGCGTCATCAGTTGTTCCAGGTCGCCATCACCGAACAGGATGGTCATGTACCGCCTGGCTAGCTCGAGTGGACGCATAAGGTTTCCGTTGACGCTACAGGATGTAGCGTTGCAAATCTTCGTCACCGACCAGTTCGGCGAGGTGATCGTTAACATACGCCGCGTCAACCATGACTGAATCACCGTCTCGGTCAGCGGCTTCATATGACAGGGTTTCGAGCAGGCGCTCCATTACCGTATGCAGCCGGCGTGCGCCGATGTTTTCGGTTTTCTCGTTTACCTCCCAGGCAAACTCGGCGATACGACGAACACCGTCTTCGCTGAACGCGAGATTAACGCCCTCGGTCTTCATCAGCACCGAGTACTGCTCCGTCAGCGACGCATCGGGCTCGGTCAGTATACGGACAAAATCCTCAACCGTAAGGGAGCTCAACTCCACGCGTATAGGCAGTCGTCCCTGCAGTTCCGGAATCAGGTCGGACGGCTTGGCCAGATGAAACGCGCCTGAACCGATAAACAGGATATGGTCTGTCTTGATCATGCCGTACTTGGTGGTTACCGTGCTGCCCTCCACCAGCGGCAACAGGTCACGCTGCACGCCTTCGCGCGAAACATCAGCGCCATGCGCATCACTGCGACCGACAATCTTGTCAATCTCGTCAAGAAAAACAATGCCATGCTGCTCCACGCGCTCAATAGCATTGGCCTTGATGTCATCCTCGTTAACCAGGCGCGCCGCTTCTTCTTCGGTCAGCAGCTTCATGGCTTCGCGGATTTTCAGCTTGCGCTTTCGCGTCTGGTGGTGCCCCATGTTCTGGAACATGCCCTGCAACTGGCTGGTCATTTCTTCCATGCCCGGCGGCGCAATGATCTCGACACCCACATTGCTGGTGCTTAACTCAACTTCTATCTCCTTGTCATCCAGCTCACCTTCCCGCAGCTTTTTGCGAAAACGCTGCCGGGCCGTACCATCCTGTGGCTGGCTCGCGCTATTGCCGGTGCCAAAACCGATATCGCGTGCCGGTGGCAACAGGATATCCAGGACACGATCTTCGGCTGCATCTTCGGCACGGGTTTTGACACGCTCCATTTCCTCAACGCGCAGCATTTTCACGGCCATGTCCGCCAGGTCACGGATAATGGAATCCACTTCCCGGCCCACGTAACCGACCTCGGTAAACTTGGTGGCTTCAACCTTGATAAACGGCGCCTTGGCCAGCCGTGCCAGTCGACGGGCAATTTCTGTCTTGCCCACACCGGTAGGGCCTATCATTAATATGTTCTTGGGCGTGATTTCGTTGCGCATATCGTCATCAGCCACCTGCGCCCGGCGCCAGCGATTGCGCAAGGCAATAGCGACGGCGCGCTTGGCTTCGGATTGACCAACAATATGCTTGTCCAGCTCCTGGACAATTTCACGGGGTGTCATTTCTGACATGATGCTTACAGCTCCAGTTCTTCAATGGTGAGATTCTGATTGGTATAGATGCAGATCTCGGCAGCAATCTTCAAGCCCTTCTCAACAATAGTGCGGGCATCCAGTTCCGTATTTTCCAGGAGCGCTGCTGCTGCGGCCTTGGCGTAGGAACCACCTGATCCAATAGCGATAACACCACCCTCCGGTTCAATTACATCGCCATTCCCGGAGATAGTCAGCGATGCCGAGTGATCAGCGACAATCAACAAGGCTTCCAGCCGACGCAGCATTTTATCCGTACGCCAGTCCTTGGCCAGCTCTACCGCAGCCCGTACGAGGTGACCGGAATGTTTTTCCAGCTTCGCTTCAAAGCGCTCAAACAAGGTAAAAGCGTCGGCTGTACCACCGGCAAATCCCGCCAGCACCCTGTCCTTGTAGAGTCGACGCACTTTGCGGGCATTACCTTTCATGACCGTATCACCCAGGGTAACCTGGCCATCACCGCCAATAACGACTTTATTGTCACGCCTGACCGAGAGTATGGTTGTGCCGCGATATTGCTCCACGATTTTTTGCTCCGGAAAAAATATGGGGTAGCAGGAAAGTCTTCCCGCCCGATTTACGGACGGGAAGACTGCATTATAGCCCGGCAGGCATCCGGGATTCGACCTTGATCGGGCGCAACCAAATGACCAGCTCAGCCCTTGAGAATCTCCTTCTCGCCTTCACTGCGACCTATTACCACGGCCCCGCAGGAATCAGAAAACACATTGACACTGGTTCGGCACATATCAAGAACCCGGTCGACTGCCAGGATAAGGCCGATGCCTTCAGCCGGTAATCCCACCGCGGCCAGAATCACGACAATAGCGACCAGGCTCGCCGCCGGTATACCGGCCACGCCAATGGATGTCAGCAACGCCACCAACACCACAGTAAACTGGGCGGCAAATCCCATTTCAAGGCCATAGGCCTGGGCAATAAACATGGCTGCCACGCACTCATAAAGCGCGGTTCCATCCATGTTAACAGTCGCACCCAGCGGCAGCACAAAACTGGTTGTACGGTTGGATACCCCGGCGTTCTTTTCCACGCAGTCCATGGTCATTGGCAGCGTCGCCGAGGACGATGCGGTAGAGAACGCGGTAAGCAAGGCGGGCATCATGGCGCGAAAGTGTTTCAACGGGCTGACGCCGGCAACAAAATACAGGATCAATGGCAAGGTAATGAATATGTGTACCGCCAGCGCCAGCAATACCGTCATCATAAAACTGACTAGCGGGCCAAAAGCAGCGAAACCGGTAGTAGCAACAACCTTGGCCACCAATGCAAACACACCAATCGGGGCAAACTTCATCACCCAGTCGGTAATACGCATCATCACTTCGAATACGCCCTGCCAGAAGTCGGTCATAATCCGGGTGTAATGATCCTGGATGCGGGTAACAAAAAACCCAAACAACAGGCAAAAGAAGATCAAGCCCAGCAACTGGCCGTTGGCCGCGGCCGAAACAACATTAGTGGGGACCATGCGCAGGAATATGTCGGCAATATCCGACATGCCCCGGCCCTCGGTTCGAGAAAGCGCGGCACTGGTGTCAGCACTCAGACCAATCAGATCCCTGGCGGGCTGACCATTGACGATTCCGGGGGAAATCATGTCCACCAGCACCAGGCCTGTCAGAATGGCCAAC
Source organism: Gammaproteobacteria bacterium (assembly GCA_029880545.1). Taxonomy (NCBI): domain Bacteria; kingdom Pseudomonadati; phylum Pseudomonadota; class Gammaproteobacteria; species Gammaproteobacteria bacterium. The sequence continues at coordinate 334,510 of JAOUOD010000002.1, forward strand.
AGGCTGGTCACGGCATAATACAGCAGCGTTTTGCCACCTAGCCGTGCAAACCCGCTGGAACGGCTGGCACCAGCCATGCCGGTAATAATGGATGCCGCAATCAGCGGGACGATCAGCATTTTCAGCGCATTCAGGAATAGCTGGCCAATAAAGCTGAATATACCGATTACATTAATACCAACAATGCTGGTATCGGTACTGACCAGGCTGCCGATGATCAGTGCCAGCAACAGGGCAATGAATATCTGCCAATGCAATTTCAACTTTGGCATGACGCTCCTCCGGTGATTATTGCGACCATTGTAGCCGCTTGGAGGGATTATGAAAAACGACGCCGAATCCGGAAACCCAGCAGAATGGCCAGCAACAGCAGGTAGATAACAGCCTGGAGATACCCTGACTTGATCAGCCAGAAATAGTGCAACAACCCGAGAACGGCAATGACGTAGACCAATTGATGCAGCTGTGACCAGCGTTTGCCCAGTCTGCGCATCATCGCCCTGGTCGATGTCAGCGCCAGCGGCCACAACATCAGGAATGCGGTGAACCCAACGGTGATATACGGCCGCTCAACAACATCCTGCCAGACGGTTTCAACGCTGAACAGCTGGTCGGCGACGTAGATTGAAAAATGCAGGCAGGCATAAAAAAATGTGTACAGGCCAAACATGCGCCGCAATTGCAGCCACTGGTGGCTGCCGGTCAAATGACGCAACGGCGTCATGGCGAGGGTAATGAGAAGGAACCGGAGCGCCCAGTCCCCGGTAGCGCGTGTTAATGTTTCGACCGGGTTGGCGCCGAGAGCATCGTTAGCAATATCAACAAGCAAAAAAACAGCTGGCAACAAGGCCAGCCCAAACAACAGGTTCTTACGCGTAAAGAAAAACCAGGTACTGCTGCGAAACAACATGCCGGGCCAGCCTAGAAATGCTTGTTCAAGTCCATACCCCGGTACAGGTCTGCCACCTGTTCGGCGTAGCCGTTGAACATCAGCGTTTCGCGCTTGGGAGAAAACAAGCCACCTTCACCCAGCCGTCGTTCGCGCTTCTGACTCCAACGGCGGTGATCCACATTGGGGTTAACGTTGGCATAAAATCCGTACTCGCTGGGCGTGGTCACGGCCCAGGTCGTACGCGGCGGGGTTTCGGTAAAGGAGATACGGACTATGGACTTGATGCTCTTGAAGCCGTATTTCCACGGAACCACCAGCCTCACGGGCGCGCCGTTCTGTTTTGGCAATTCCTTTCCATACAGTCCCACCGCCAGGATAGTCAGCGGGTGCATGGCCTCATCCATGCGCAAACCCTCTACGTAGGGCCAATCCAGGCCGCCACCGAAAAATTCTCGCTGACCGGGCATCTGCTTCGGGTCATGCAAGGTTTCAAAACGCACGTACCTGGCTCGGGATGTTGGCTGCAATTTGCTGATAATGGCTGACAACGGCACCCCCACCCAGGGCACAACCATGGACCAGGCCTCGACACAGCGTAAACGATAAATACGATCTTCCAGTTTGTTCCACGGGATCAGGTCGTCGATGTCGTAGATGGCTGTACGCTTGACCTCGCCATCCACCTTGATCGTCCACGGCCTGGTTTTGAAATGCTGTGAGTGCTCAACAGCATCACCCTTGCCAGTACCAAACTCGTAAAAATTGGTGTAAGTGGTTACCAGCTTCTCGGGCGTGAGCGTCTCGGTGGTCGAAAACGCACTCTTTGCCGGTTTTGGCCATGGCCTTCCATCAGCCATCAACAAGGTCGGCACCGAGGCAGCAACGGGTATTAACGATGCGGCAGCGGCCCTGGCCATAAACTGTCGACGCTGAAGGTAAACGGTTTCATCCGTGACATCGCAGTCGCGTAAATCCGGGAATTTTTTGATCATCATGAGCTGCTCCGGCCTGAGGTTAATCTAGCAGACCGCCTTCGGAACCAGAAGTTCCTCCGGAAAATAAAAAACCCGCCCTGCTTGCACAGGACGGGTTCGTTGCTGCACTAATGCACAGCGACTGTTGAGCAAGTCCTAGTTTTGCTCGCTACGGTCGAGTGGGATGTACTCACCGGATTCTTTGGCTTCTGTTACCACAGCATCGGCTGCAGCAATGTCGGCGCCAACTCCACCAGCAGAGCTGTCATACTGCGGAGCCGTAGATACTTCATTGGCGCCATTATTGGCATAAGCGGAAGCCATAAACGCGGTCATTACCGCCAGCATAATTAAACGTAATTTCATCTTGTTTACCTCTTCAATAATGTCGAAGGAAATCCCGAAAACGGATCGATTTCCCTGCTCAATTCACAATTACCGGTTACAGAAGATTCCAGGTAAAGTCATTACCACAAGTCACGTAGCGGTTATAAACCGGACCCCACCAGACACTGCCAGTACTGTTCAGGGCATACAAATCAACTTCCTGGTCACAAGGAATATTGGTCAACGTAAACGTGCCGCCAGGCGCAATGTAAGTGGAAAGCTGGTCTGAACCCCAGCTGGTCTGGGTGCTGGGTCTCACGAACAACTGGTACACGTAATGGGTGCTGTTTTGATTGTTGACAATTAAATCCGACGTAGCCGGCGGTGGTGGCGGCGGTGGCGCCACTGGTGCCGGATCATCGTCATCACCAAAGTCCGGCATACATGCCGTCATCAATGAAATCAAAACAAAGGCCAGGGCCTTCTTGTAAATCGATTCTGTATGGTTGATTTGCATAATCCCACTCCAATTAGTTTTTTACCGATACCATGTCGCGCGGTCATCACGTCAGAATCGCGCAATGGAAGTCTAGGAGGCCGGCAAGAGCCGAGCATCACCCGTTTGGGTGATTGGGGCAAAAAATGTCGGGCAAAGCACTCCCGCCCGGCGACAAAACCAGGCGGGGTCCGAAAACCTCTACAGGCTCGTGAAGATTATCGACGGGAGAACGACTCCAGTGCCGCGATACGCTCCTCCAGTGGCGGGTGTGACATGAACAAACGTTTGATTCCCTGGGCTTTCAGGCCGCTGATGCCAAAAGCTGCCATCTGGTCAGGCAAATGAGGCTGGTTATAGGCAGACTGCAGGCGCCTTAACGCGGCCACCATCTTGCTGTTGCCGGCCAGGTCAGCGCCACCGCGATCAGCGCGGAATTCCCGCTGCCTTGAGAACCACATAACTATCATGCTGGCCAGTACGCCTAGAATCAGCTCGGCAACAATGGCGGTCACCCAAAATGCCGGGCCGTGACCACGCTCCACCTTGAAAACAGCGCGATCAACAACATGACCAATCACGCGGGACAGGAAAATCACGAAAGTGTTGACCACGCCCTGGATCAGCGCCAGGGTGATCATGTCGCCATTAGCCACGTGACTGACCTCATGACCCAGAACGGCCTCGGCCTCTTCCCGGGTCATCTGCTGTAACAATCCGGTACTGACCGCTACCAGCGCTTTGTTACGGCTGGCGCCAGTGGCAAAGGCGTTGACGTCAGGGGCATCGTAAATAGCCACCTCTGGCATACCGATGCCGGCCATTTGCGCCTGCCGCTGAACCGTTGCAACCAGCCACTGTTCGGTGGCATTAGACGGTTGACTTATGATGCGGGCACCGGTCATTCGCTTGGCCGTCCATTTGGATATGGCCAGGGACAGCAGGCTGCCACCGAAACCGAACACTGCGGCAAATACCAGCAAAGCGTTTAAATTCAGACCAATACCCTGTTCGTCGAGTATGCGCTCAACACCCAGAATCCGGAGGGTGATGCTCAACACAATGACAATGGCCAGGTTGGTAGCCAGGAACAGAAACACGCGCTTCATAGGTATAATTCTCCCGTTTTTAGTGAAATTAACGCGCCCTCTATATGCGACTTGCCATAACCGCTTTCAAGAGCAAGCCAACAATTTGACCCAACAAATGGTGACGGAATTACGGGACAATTATTTTCAAATTCCGGTCAAAACGCGACTATAGTAAGGACTGCCAGACAACCGCGAGGTGGATAGATGGAGCACTATGACTTTGTTGCCATCGGCAGTGGACCCGCAGGACAACGCGCCGCCATCCAGGCCGCAAAGCTCGGGGCACGCGTCGCCCTGATCGAAAGACGTCACCGCATCGGTGGTGTTGCCTTGCATACCGGCACCATTCCCAGCAAAACGCTTCGCGAAGCAATCCTCTATCTTACAGGCTGGCGCCAACGCAGTTTTTATGGCCGCAGTTACCGCATCAAGGATGAAATAACGGCTGACGACCTGCATCAGCGACTCGACATTACAATCAATCATGAAATGGAAATTCTTTACGACCAGTTCGCACGCAATAACGTCGAGCTCATTTATGGCACGGCTTCATTCGACGACCCGCACTGCATCCTGACCGAAGCTGACGACGGTGAAATTCACAGGGTTACCGCCGACAAGATTCTCATTGCCACCGGCACACGGCCAAGGCGGCCCGATGACATCCCTTTTGATGATATGCGCATACTCGATGCTGACAGCGTTCTCAAGGCCAGGACGATTCCCCGGAGCCTGACCATTATCGGTGCCGGTGTCATTGGTGTCGAATACGCGGCCATGTTCAATGCCCTTGGAGTAGACGTCACGCTGGTAAATGAACATGAAACCATGCTGCCGTTTATCGACCGGGAAATTATGGAAGAGTTCATACATTACCAGCGCGAAAACAATATGCGGCTGGAAATGGGCGAAAAAATCACTGCCGTCAAACACAACGGCGACAGCGTGACGACAGAACTGGTCAGCGGCAGGCAAATCACCACGGAAGCGCTGATCTTTGCCGCCGGGCGGATTGGCTGTACATCTGCGCTTCGACTGGAAAATGCCGGCCTGCAAGCCGATGACCGACACAATCTCAAGGTAGACAAGCACTATCGAACGGTAGTCGAACACATATATGCCGCCGGCGATCTCATTGGTTTTCCAAGCCTCGCCTCCACATCCATGGAACAGGGCAGACAGGCCGCACTGCATGCCCTGGGCCATGGCGGCGAGAACAGCCTGCAACACATTCCCTATGGCATCTATGCGGTTCCCGAAATCAGCATGATCGGCATGACCGAGCAACAGTTGCGAGAACAGAATATTGCGTTCGAAGCCGGCGTCGCCCGTCTGAGAGAAACCGCTCGCGGCCAGATACTGGGTCTGCACGAAGGCATCCTCAAACTGCTGGTGGCCGTGGATGACCAGCGCATCCTCGGTGTACATGTCGTTGGCGAGGGTGCTACCGAACTGGTTCATATAGGGCAAGCGGTGATGATGATGGGTGGCAAGCTGGATTATTTTGTCAATACCGTATTCAACTACCCGACACTCGCTGAAGCCTACAAGGTGGCTGCACTGGACGCGTGGAACCGCTTGTCAAAAAAGGGCTGACTTGCGACCCGACCCCGGAACTTGCACAATGATTCGGACTTTCTGATTACGAGCCGCCTTGTTCGCCATGAAATCACTGCTCCTTCGCCTGGACCAGCTGTTCCCGTACCAGGCGCGCACTGATACGCCGATATCGCCATGGATGATTTATTCATTGCTGGCCTATACCGCCTTCTGCCTGACCGTCCTGGAGTATTTTGGTCGCCCGGAATTTTTCACCCGGCAATTCCCGGAGCTGGCAACGCATGCATTTGGGCTATACCCACATTTATGGTGGGCGGCATCTACATTAATCCTGCTGTTGCTGGTTCCGGTGTTGATGGTAAGGCTGCTGTTCGATCACCGCCTCGATGACTACGGCTTCAGAACCATCATCAAAAAACGCCACCTGCTGCTGTATCTCGGCCTGCTTGTCGCCATGCTGCCGATTGTCGCCTATACAGCCGGGCGGCCGGATTTTCAGGGCATCTATCCGTTCTATCGCGGAGCCTACTCGGCTACCACTGCCCAGGTCACCGCCTGGGAGTTCTTTTATCTCAGCCAGTTCATTGCCGTGGAATTCTTTTTTCGTGGCTTCCTGTTGTTTGGACTTGAAAGGGTGATGGGTCGCTACGCCATCTGGGTGGCCATGCTGCCCTATTGCATGCTGCATTTTCACAAGCCTCCGCTTGAGGCCTTTGCAGCCATTGTTGCCGGCCTGATACTGGGCGAGGTAGCCCTGCGCACCCGAACGCTGTGGGGCGGCGTCATGGTGCACGTAGGTGTAGCCGGATTCATGGAGTTCCTGATCTTGCGCTAACCCGTGTGCTGGAACCCCCGGAGGCACATCATAAATACCGGCGCGAGCTTGTCCTTCCTCAGCCAGATGACAGCTCCGGAATACGTGCCGGAATTCCAGTCGTGCCGGAAACCACTCCCGTCGTCAATGCGGTGACCCGCGATTATTGACGCTCGTATTTTTTCAGTACCACGCCATCGTCGCCGCAACAGCTGGCGCCGCATTTCCTGGCCTGGTACAGCTCGGCCGGTTCACGACCCAGCAATACTTCCGGCGGCAGGTTGTCCTTGGCGCAATCACAACCCTGATCCGTATAGACGTAGACGTTCTGCAACCCTTCAGCACGACCAATATTCCCCGCATGCTCCAGCAGATCAACAGGCGTAGCAGGCACATGGCTTAACTGGTAAGCCGGGAAGAAGCGCGTCACATGCCACGGGCTGTCCGCGCCCAGGTGATCCCGGATCCAGCCGGCGATGCCGGCCAGCATAGCCGGGTCATCGTTATAGCCCGGAATAACATTGGTTCGGGTTTCAACATGAATACCCAGTTGCGCGGCCTTTTCAATACAGCCAAGCACATCGCTCACCCTGGCTGTCGGGCATATGGCCTTGTAGAAATCCTCGTCAAGACTCTTGATGTCTGAACACAGCACATCCACCCACGGCGCCATCAGCTCCAGTGCCTCGTCAGTAACATAACTGTTGGATACATAGACCGTGTACAAACCGGCATCACGCGCCACCCTGGATGCATCCAGCACGTATTCCAGCCAGACGGCAGGCTCGGAATAAGTAAATGCCACGCCATCGGCACCATTCGCCTTTGCCGCGGCGACCAGTTCTTCGGGCGTTGCAAATGCTGCACTGGATTCGCCCTTCGCCAGCGTATCCAGCGCCTGCACACCCCAGGAGATATCAAGATTGTGGCAACCGCCACAACGAAAATTACAGCCATACGATCCCACGGACAGCACCTTGCTGCCGGGCCGATAATGGCGAACAGGCTTGGCTTCAATCGGACCAAGCTCGATCGCGGAAATGATTCCGTAGGAAAGGTTATACAGAACGCCATGACGATTAACATGGGCCTGGCAAAACCCGCGCTGACCGTGGCCAATTCGACAACGCCAGCGGCACAGGCCACAGCGAACGGTGCCATCGGGCAGTTTTTCCTGCAGCCGGGTCTCGATCAAGCGGTACGATTGCGGGGCATTCTTGGGCGACATATCAATCATCAGGCCACCCTACACACCGCCGGCAACGGCGGCAAGATACAGATACCCTGACGTTAAAGGGCACTTCAGCGGGTTGAATACCTGACCCTCTCGGTCACTATTTTTTACATATTGACCCTAATTGTAAGACGCCTAACTGACTGTATTTATGAGAAAAATCGTAAATATTTGTTTTTCAAAGAAATTTTCTTCAACGCTTTACCGGGAATTGTTAAAAAACTGGTCAGCAAGGCTGGCTTGGTTCTTGCACGACCTAATCGAACGGAATACGGATAATTACTTAATTACTCAATGAATAGCGCCAAACAACAGGTTAGCTGTCAGGAACTGGAACTGGGCATGTACGTGGCCGAGCTGGATCGGCCGTGGCTGGAAACCCCGTTCCTGTTCCAGGGTTTTGAAATCAAAACCCGTGAGGAAATTGAAGAACTCAAGCGCTTTTGCCAGTTTGTTTATGTTGATCCCCTGCAGTCCAACATCGCCATTGAGCCCGCCGCGAAACCCGCTACCCGGATCGAAACCGGTTGGGTGCCCCGGTTTGATACCAAGGATCACCTGCGCCCGGATCTCATTGATACCGAGGAAGAATCCGATAACGCCCGACTGGAATTTGAGGTTCTCAAAAAACAGGTACAGCCGGAAGTCGATCAAGCCTATGCCGATCGCACTGACCTGCTTGAAGAAATTGAGCGCATCCGGGACGCCCACGAATTTGTCCAGGCACTGATCCCGGCGCTTATGGAAGACGCGCGCATGGGTCGCGCCATCAAGACCGATGCCGCGCGCAAGGCTATCGGCGCCATGACCTCCAGCATTATCCGCAACCCCGATGCGCTGATGTGTTTTACCCAATTGAAGCACAAGGATGCCTACACTGCCGAACACTCAGTGCGGGTTTCCGTTCTGGCGCTGGCGTTCGGTCGACACCTGGGACTGGCACGCGAAGAACTGGAAGCCCTGGGCCTGGGCGCCCTGCTTCACGATATTGGCAAAACCCGGGTGCCTACCGAAGTCCTGATCAAGCCAGACGGTCTGACTGAAAACGAAACCCGGCTGATGCGGCAACATGTTGCCTACGGCGTACAGATCCTGGAATCTACAGACATTCCGGCGGCGGCTATTGATGTCGTCGCGCAACACCATGAACGTTATGACGGCCTCGGCTACGCCCGCGGTCTCAAGGGCGATCAAATCAGCCAGTTTGGCATGATTGGCGCCATGTCGGATTTTTACGACGCGCTGACCAGTGATCGGCCATACAAAAACAGTGCTGCTTCCCACAAGGTTTTACGTGACATGTACAAGTTCCGTGGCAGCCTGTTTGAGCCCGACCTGGTGGAACGCTTCATCCAGTGTATCGGCATCTACCCCATCGGCAGTGTTGTCGAGCTGAGCAACGGCGAAATCGGTGTGGTCCAGACCATTAACCGCCTGCGCCGACTGAAGCCCAGCATCGCCATGGCACTGCACGCCGACCACAGCCCGTACACCAAAAGGGTCACCATTGATCTTGTCGATGCCGCTTCCTTGCATGGCAGGACCATCGAGGTAGTTCGCGTCCACGACCCGGAAACTTTCGGCATCAATCCCGCCTACTACCTGCCCATTCATCGCGCCGCCTGAACCTATTCACCCAGCCTTGTTACGCTTTTGCGTATAGGGTTGCCCACGTGTTTGTGGGACAATGCGCGCCCTGATACCAACCGCCAGTTCAAGGTTTCACGAGGTAATCATGTCTGAATTGAATATGGAGTTATCCAGCGGTCTCGCTGCATTCGAAGCCAAGCATTTTGACAAGGCATTCAAACTGTTGTCGCCACTGGCCAATGAAGGCCATCCCGAAGCACAGTACCGACTGGGCATCATGTACCAGAACGGGCTCGGCTGCGCACCCAACCAGAACAAGGCGCTGGAATGGATGCAGCACGCCGCGGACCAAGGCCACCCCTACGCGCAGCACGGTATCGGTTTCATGTACCTGCACGGCGAATGCGTGGACAAGAATGAAGCCACGGCCATGGAGTGGTTCAGGAAAGCAGCGGACCAAGGCCTGACCGGATCACAAATGACTATCGGCATGATGTATGAGCAGGGACTCGGCGTTGCCGCAGATGCGGAAGAGGCCAGGCGCTGGTACGCACTGGCTGAGCAATCGCAATAATTCCGGCCAGCGCGGCATATAACCGGCAGAAAACGCCTGGCATACTGCTGCCGAATCATCGCCCGTTATTTCAACTGCACTGATTTGCCCGATCCATGGCCATGTCGGCCAGTTGCTGCATGTCCGAACCGCTGGCAGATTCCTTTCACCGGCGATCCGGACATTTCCCGGCGGGCATTCCTGTTCGGCTATTGAATCAGCAGCCGATACCCGGCCAGCAGGCACTTCGCATCATCCATGCTGCAGGCCGATAGCCGTGACATCATCGGCTTGATCTAGCCCTCCTGGCGGTCAAGCCGGTCGAACAGTCCCGCCACCCTGCGCCCTTCCGGATACATGATTTTCCAAATACCGGGTGCTAGTTTTATATTTTGTTAATGCTACGAGACCGGGCCAACCCGGCCCGGAATACACGACGCGCGCGGACAACCCGGGCATCCTTATCAATGCATCACCGCTGTCACCCGCTATAATAAACAAGAGATTGGTGTATACTTGAATCAACAAACCTAATAACTAACATGTATCAACTATTGCCGGTCAAACCGGAACCCGGGAATGGATAAAGGGAATATGGACCAGTCCTCAACGTATGCACTCTGGCTGTTACCCGATGCCGGTGAGACTACGGTATTGCAGCTGGCCATGGATCGAATCAATGAGGCCGTACCAGGCCCGCAATTCCAGCCGCACCTGACACTGATTGAACGCATTCACGGGGACGAGGATGAGCTGAAACAAAGAGTTGTTTCGCTTGCCGGGCAAATGTCTTCCTTTACCGCTGAACCGGAGAAGCTTGTGCATTCACAATCCTATTTCCGTGCAGTGTATGTCAGACTCAAACCATCTGCGGATATGCTGCGTTGTCGGCAGCTGGGCGCCGAAACCTTCAAGCTGCGCCTGGACAAGAGTTATCAACCGCACATCAGCCTGCTTTACAGCGCCATGCCGCGTTACAAGAAACTGTCCGCCCTGGACCCGGTGCACCTCAGCCTGCCCAGTGACTACAACCTGAATCGGCTGGCACTGGTTCGTATTGCGCTGTCCGTATCAGACTGGGAAATCATCTGCGAAGCTTCATTATCCTGATTACATGCCGCCTGTGACCAACAAGGTCACGGCCTGTCACTCAAGCCGACAATCACTCCGCCGCGCCGCTTACGCAACCCGTCTTTTTCAAGCAATGACAAAACCTCGTCTTTCCGGGTCCTGCCGCCTCACAAAACGGAAACCTTGAGGCAGATCAAGACCGGAAATTCCGGGGAATGGTGTAATGCAATTGAAAGGAGGTGCGCATTCAACGACCAAGACAGAAAACGTCGGCATCATCTGAAACCTGTTTCAATATACCGGCTTCCACGCAACCAGGCATAATACAGGGAGACTATTATAATGGCGCAAGCACTCCAGATTACCTTCCGCAACCTAGACCATTCAGACGCAATCGAAAACGCAATACGTGAAAAAGTATCCAAACTAGTGGCATACTACGGCGACATCATCAGCTGTCACGCAGTAATTGAATCCCCGCACAAGCATCAACACAAAGGCAGGCACTACCATATCAAGGTCAGCCTGTCAGTTCCGGGCAAGGACATTATCGTCAAGCGCGCCCCGGAACAGCGTTCAGCACACGAAGATATCTACGTGGCCATTCGCGACGCCTTTGATGCGGCGGCCCGTCAACTCAAGAGTTATGCCGAACGGGTCCACGGACAAATCAAGCAACACAGCTTGCCGGCCGTACCCGCGGTCTGATCAAACCCGAATACTGTGTCACTCCGGCGCGGCCCCGATCGCGCCGGAATTCTTTATGATGACCGATCTGACGTTCCCTGCCGGAACAAAGCCAAACAACTGGCCGTAAAAAGACAGTTCACTCTCCAGCGCGCGCATTATCGTATCGGCACGCCGAAACCCGTGACCCTCGCCTTCAAACAAAATATAGGCCACCGGTACGCCCTTATGTTCCAGCGCTGACACCATGGACTCGGCCTGGTTCGGCGGGACAGCGCGGTCTTCATCGCCCTGGAAAAATATTACCGGACAAGACAGCTTGTCCGCATGATAAAGAGGTGAGCGCTGGCGATATAAACCCTCGTTGCCATTAAAAGGCGCAACCAGGCCATCGAGGTAGCGTGCCTCAAACTTGTGCGTATCACGCAACAACGCTTCAAGGTCACCGATCCCGTAAGAACTCGCTCCTGCAGCGAAGACATCATGAAATGTCAACGCACAAAGTGTCGTGTAGCCACCGGCACTGCCGCCGGTAATAATCAAACGCTTGCCATCAACAAGCCCCTTTTCTGCAAGGTATCGTGCGCCGGCGATACAGTCATCCACATCATATATGCCCCACTTGCCATCCAGCTTCTGATGATAGGCGCGACCATAACCGGTACTGCCGCGATAGTTCACATCCAGAACACCAAACCCGCGACTGGTCCAGAACTGGAATTTCGGTTCGAAGCGCGCAGCCACTGCCGCTGTCGGCCCACCATGACTCTTTACAATCAGTGGTGGCAGCTCACCACTGACTGGCTCACAAGCACTGTTGGTCGGCGGGTAATAAAATCCGTAAGCGGTATCATTATCAGTCGTCGAAAAACTGACAGCCTCCGGAATGGATATATCCTCCTGCTGCAGATTAAACCCGGCTGAACGGCGCAATACCTGCAGCTCCTGCGCCTGCCCACCAATATTCAGCACAACGATTTCGGCGGCAGTGGCGGAACCGGCACCAATAAATACCAGCCCGGCCGGACCGGCAGATACGGCATTAATATAAGTATACGGAACATCCAATGGCTGCCATTTAGATGATGCAATGCTGTAGCGACCCAGCTTCCATTCGGCATTCACGCAATACGCACAATAGATAGCGTCCCCGACAAACCCGCACGTGGACATGCCAAACACCCACTGCGGCAAACCGAATTCCGCCTGCATGGGTACCAGCGCACGAAGCTTGTCGTCTCCCAGGCAATACAGGTTCCACCAACCACTGCGATCGGACACAAGGTACAGGGCGTTATCATGCCAATGCGGCTGGAACACGGATTCATCATCGCCGCCGGCAACAACCATTGATTGTACCGGCGCTCCCGAATCATTTAACCCGGCCACATACAGACGCGTACTGTTCCAGGGCATACAGGGATGATCCCAGGCCAGCCAGCTCATGCGCTTGCCGTCCTGTGACAGTCGCGGCGTACTGTAAAAATCATGGCCGGACTGCAATACCGAAACATTTCCGCTGCCGGACATGTCCACGGCAACCAGCTCGGTGACCGGTTCCTGCTGCCCGTCTACAAACCGCTCGCGCACACAAACAATGCGGTTACGGACAAAGTCAAAACACATGTCCGCATAATTGGTCTTCGCAGGTTCGGTTAACCGAATAATGTCGTTGTCGCGAGACAAATACAGGCAACGATCACCGTCGTGAACAAAACAGATTACCCCCTTGTCAACCGCAAACGCGCCACCGCCGTACTCATGGGCACGACTGTTGACATTCCATTCTTTTGACAACGGTTCATGCAACCCCCGCTGCGCGGACCAGGCCATCAACACGTTGCGGCCGGCTTCGGCCGGACGGCCTTCGACCCAGTAGACCGTATCACCATCAACCGCGGTCTGCCTGTCCAGGCGCAGTGATGATGAGGCGATATCCGCTGCTGATAATGGAGATGGCCAACTGCCACAAGGCAGCTGCTGCTTCGTATTCATAAACAAGTCCTGCTCAGGGTTTGTTTTTATAGACTTCGTCGAATGCCTGTTCCAGCGATTCATTGGCGCCGCGCAAGCCGTTCACAACATCCAGCGCCCAGTCGAAATAACGGCGCTTGCGTCCGGCATCCCAGCCATGTGGCGGATAGGCAAGTATGTCACGCAGGTTGCATATCTTGTCAGCCAGCTTGACCTGCTTGGCCATGTGACTGGCGTGTGGCGCTTTCTCTACCTGGATACGTTTACGCTGATCCGGCGGCAGGTCCTTGTCGTCAGTCACCTCAAGAACAATTTCACAGATTCGCTCACCAAACAGGTTGCGCAATTCATCAATCGTGGTTTCAGTATCTTCAATGGTGTCATGCAGTATAGCGGCAGCAATGACCACGGCATCGGTAACACCGCCCTCATGCCAAAGCACGTTGGCCAGGTCAATGGGATGGTTGATGTAGGGAGAAGCCTCGGCACCCTTGCGGCGCTGATGTCGATGCTTGTCCGCGGCAAAATCGAGTGCCTTGAGCACGAGACCGGTATCGTCAAACTGCCAGCTGTCAGACATGATTATTCACCAATATGTACAACAACATGACGCCGGTTGTTGCCATGACGATGTTCCCACAGGTATACGCCTTGCCAGGTTCCAAGCGCAAGCTGTCCGCCGATGACCGGGATCGATAAAGTGGTAGCTGTTAATGCGGCCTTGATATGCGCCGGCATATCGTCCGAGCCTTCCATGGTATGGGTATATAGCGAGTCGTATTCCGGCACCAGCCGGTTCAGCCAGTTTTCCAGGTCGCGCCTGGCGGAAGGATCAGCATTTTCCTGTATGGTCAGGCTGGCGGAGGTGTGCCGCACCAGTATCGAACACAAGCCCTCAGTAATACCCGAATCCCTGACTACTGCACCCAGGGCAGAAGTAAAATCATACAAACCCTGTCCGGCAGTATTAACGCTGAGCTCGGTAACCACGCAACTCTCCCCACGATGAGGAATTCATTCTAGCGACAAACAGCAACAATGTCAGGCGCACCGATGCCGTGCATCAGTCAAACTGCGAACAGGTGAGGGGTATCCGGCAACCTGGCTGGATGCAGGCGAACTCAAACCGGGTTAGCAAAGAGGGCAGGCAGAAGTCAGCTTAGCAGAGCCGGAATTTCATCTGTCAGGGCCAACAACTGCATGGCCACGTTCAACGATGACGCGGTGAACTGGTTAATATCCTGCCATTGGTCAGAGGCGCCAACCGTTTCATTCAGCTTGTGCCCCATAACGCGCATTAACCACTTTCCCGGTTCATTCCGGTCGCGGTTTCGCTCAACAGTGACATAAAGCTTGGGCTCATGCGAGCCGTCGACAATCATCGCCAGGATGTAGCGATACTCGCGACCATCAGAGCTTTCGATATCACCAAGTATGGTGGCCTGGTATTCACCGACCTGGTACCGCTTTTGCGGTACCGCGGTGGTGAATCCGGGTTTGTTATCCATAATCCTTGTTTCAGGCAACTGCCTGGGCAGCGGATACAGCAACACCACTCTTGATGGGTGCCTTCATTTCGGTCAGGATGGCATCCAGTGCACCGAGACAGAAAATGATGTTCTTGATATTGCTGGCATGCCCCATCAAGCCGATGCGCCATACCTTGCCGGCCAGGGCACCCAGGCCCGCGCCAATTTCAAGATTGTAATCATTGAGCAGGCGACTGCGAACGGCGGCATCATCGACACCTTCCGGAATGTTCACCGCGTTCAACTGTGGCAGTCGTGATGCCTCATCCACGAGGAAACTGATACCCATGGCTTCAAGACCAGCACGCAGTGCCAGGTGATTTTTCATGTGGCGATCCCACGACGCCTCAAGACCTTCGTTTTCCAGCATGACCAGCGCTTCGTGCAAACCATAGACAGCATTGACCGGCGCGGTGTGGTGGTAGGCACGCTTGGCACCCGGGCCCCAGTAACCCATGACCAGCGTCGTATCCAGGAACCAGCTCTGTACCGGTGTCTTGCGTGCCTTGATTTTTTCGACGGCGCGATCGCTGAACGTTACCGGCGACAGGCCCGGCGCGCAGGACAGGCATTTCTGGCTTCCGGAATAAACGGCATCCAGTTGCCAGTCATCCACGCGCAACTCGGAACCGCCCAGCGAGGTCACGGTATCAGCAATGACCAGGCAGCCATGCTTGTGCGCGATTTCTGAAAGTGTCTTGGCATCTGACTGCACGCCGGTCGAGGTTTCAGCATGAACAAAGGCAACAATCTTGGCATCCGGGTTGGCTTTCAATGCGTCTTCGAGCTTGCCGGGATCCACCGGTTTGCCCCAGTCATCCATTACCATGATGGCTTCACCACCGGCACGAACAACGTTTTCTTTCATGCGACCACCGAACACACCGTTCTGGCAGACAATGACCTTGTCTCCCGGCTCAACCAGGTTCACAAAACAGGACTCCATGCCTGCGGAGCCTGGCGCGGATACCGGGATGGTGAGCGTATTCTTGGTCTTGAATGCGTACTGCAGCAGTTCTTTCACTTCATCCATCAGCGCGACAAACTGCGGGTCAAGATGACCGATCGTGGGACGGGCCATGGCCGCCAGGACGCGTGGATGAACATCAGACGGCCCGGGACCCATCAGGGTGCGAACGGCCGGGTTAAAAGACTGTGCAGGCATGGGACTCTTCCTTCAATTCTTGGGTTGGTTCAGGAATGGCGCAGTATACGTTTTGAGTTTTCCCGCGGGCAACCACAATAACCCTACAAAGCGCCACTCAAAAGGTCATTGTAGTCAAACCTTGTCACCCCGGGGCAGGTATTCCGCCAGCCATTCGACCCAGTGCCGCACCGGCAGCGGGCTATGGCGCTCCAGCTGCAACTGGCAGCCAATATTGGCGGTGGCGATGGCATCGGGCGTATCGCTCTCCAGCGCCTGCGCCTTGTTTTTACCGAGCTGGGCTGAAATTCGGGGGTGCAACAGCACATAGGCGCCGCCGGCGCCGCAACACAAATGGCTGTCCGGTACATTGCTCAGGCGAAAACCGGCACGGCTCAGAATCGTTTCTGCCTGGATATCAAGCTTCAGTCCGTGCTTCAGGGTGCACGGCGCGTGAAATGCCAGCCGCGGCGCCGACGCTGACACCGCCGGAAGCTCGGCATTGGCCAGTTGCTCAACCAGCTCTCTGACCGCGCCGGCTACACGCCCGGCCTTGTCACGATAGGTCTCGTCGTCAGCCAGCAGCTTATCGTAGGACTTCATGAACTTGGCGCAGCCGCTGGCCGAGACCACCACGGCTTCAGCGCCCGCCTGCAGCCGCGGCCACCAGGCGTCGATATTGGCGCGCGCCATGTTCCGCGCAGCGTCCAGGTCACCCATGTGCGCACTCAAGGCGCCGCAGCACTGTTCCTGTTTTACTGAAACAGACGCCACGTTAATGCGTGCCAGCACATCCCGGACACTGGCATTCACGGCCGGGGTAAAACATTCCTGGGCGCAGCCCTTGAACAGGATGACCTGTTTATCCGCAGCGATCGCCGGGGTTGCCGGCGGCACCGGTCGCGGCAGGTAGCGCGCCAGCCGTCGTGGCAATATGACTCGCAGTGGTGCCAACACTCGTAGAACTGGCGCCAACACGGCGATGCGCGGCACCAGCACCGTAATCATTCGACGAAAAAGTCTCATCGGGCCGTGATACCGCGCCGACGCCGGCAGCGCCTGCTTGGCCTCGGTTACCAGTTCAAGGTAATCCACCCCGGACGGACAGGTAGTCTCACAGCTTTGACACGCCAGGCAGCGATGCAGGTGGTCGCGCGTCACCTCGCCGGCCACTTCACCTTCCAGCCACTGCTTGACCAGGTAGATTCGTCCCCGTGGACCATCGCGCTCATCGCCGAGCAACTGGTAGGTCGGGCAGGTGGCGTTGCAGAAACCGCAATGCACGCATCGACGCAGAATGGACTGCGCCTTTTCACCCAGCCGGGTGCGAATCACCGATTCAGGTAATTGCGTCTGCATCGATTGGCTCCGGCTCGAGGTCGCGATACATGCGACCCGGGTTCAGAATATTGTGCGGATCAAACGCACCCTTGATACGTCGATGCCAGGTCACCAGCGATTTTGGCAATGGCTGAAACACGTCCACATCATTGGCATTACCCTGGTACAAGGTGGCATGACCGCCCAGGCCGGCGGCATGATCACGCACGGCTTGCGCCGACAAATCGGTACGCAACCAGCGCTGGGCACCGTTCCAGTCGAGTAATGCCTCGCCCTGCAGATCACGAAGCGGTGCTGCAGCCGGTACCGACAGCCGCCATAAACCGGGCTTGTCCTGCTGATCAAAATAATCGCTGCGCTGATGACGCAAGTAATGCCAGTAATCATTTGCCGCTTCATCGCCACCGAGTTCATGCCCGGCGGCAGCTACCGCTGCCTCGCTGCCGGACAGTCGCACCCGCAAAACTCCATCCTGCCACGCGGTAGCACTGA
Organism: Gammaproteobacteria bacterium; assembly: GCA_029880545.1. NCBI lineage: Bacteria > Pseudomonadati > Pseudomonadota > Gammaproteobacteria > Gammaproteobacteria bacterium. The sequence goes on from JAOUOD010000002.1 coordinate 352,279, forward strand.
CCGGGATGGCGCGCGCCGCCAGCGATTTCATCATGGCGTGGGCATCAGTCATTGGCATGGCAAAGCTGCGCGTCGCTTCCGCTTCAGGCAATGGCAACACCTTGAACGATATATCCAGTAATACTGCCAACGTTCCCATGGAACCCGTCAGCAAACGAGAGACATCGTAACCGGCAACGTTTTTCATGACTTGGCCGCCAAATGTCATCATTTCCGCACGACCGTTAATCACGTTCATGCCTAACACATAATCACGCGCCGAACCGGCAAACGGTCGGCGTGGGCCGGACAGGCCGCAGGCGACAACGCCGCCGATTGTTGCCGTGTCACCATGAGATGGCGGATCAAACGGCAGCATCTGGCCGCGTTCTGCCAACACCTTTTCAAGCTCGGATACCGGTGTACCAGCGCGGACTGTCACCACCAGCTCGGTAGGCGCGTAGCTGACAACACCACGATGCTTGCCAACTTCCAGCACATCGCCGTCAACGCGATGACCCAGGAAGTCCTTGCTGCCACTGCCACGAATGGCAAGAGGCCGCCCGCTCTCCACGGCCTCGGCAACCTGTTCGCGCAACTGCTTGCTGTGATCGGCTTCGGTCATCTAAAACCGCTCCAGTTCCGGGTGCGGCAAGTTGCCGCCGTGTACATGCATGGCGCCCAGCTCGGCACAGCGATGCAAGGTCGGCACCGCCTTGCCAGGATTCATGCGTCCTTCAGGATCCAGCGCCGCCTTGATGGCATGAAACTGTTTCAGCTCAAGCCGGCCAAACTGGATACACATCTGGTCCAGCTTTTCGGCACCGACACCATGCTCACCGGTAATGACACCACCCACGTCAACACATAGCTTGAGAATATCGCCGCCAAACGCCTCGGTACGTTCCAGCTCACCGGGCTGATTGGCATCGTAAAGAATCAACGGGTGCAGGTTGCCATCACCGGCATGAAACACGTTGGCTACTTTCAAATCATATTTTTGCGACAAGTCGGCAATGCCCTGCAACACTTCCGGCAGGCGCGCACGCGGTATGGTGCCATCCATGCAGTAGTAATCTGCCGCCAGCCGCCCCACTGCCGGAAACGCCGACTTGCGACCGGCCCAAAGGCGCGCGCGCTCGGCAGCATCATCGGCAATGGTGATATCAAATGCGCCGCAGGCATGCATCACTGCCTGTACCTTTTCACTGGCGTGGGCAACTTCGGCTTCATAGCCGTCCAGCTCACACAGCAGCATGGCTTCCGCGTCCACCGGGTAACCGGCATGAATAAAATCCTCGGCCGCCCTGATCGCCAGGGTGTCCATCATCTCGAGGCCGGCAGGAATGATGCCGGTGCCGATAATGTCGCCCACCGCCCTGGCGGCGCCATGAATTTCCCGAAACGCGGCCAGCAATACCCTCACTGCCGGCGGCCTCGGTAACAGGCGCACGGTGACTTCGACAACCACACCGAGCATACCCTCCGAACCGGTCATCAAGGCCAGGAAATCATACCCAGGCTGATCCAGCGCACCGTCGCCGAGCTGCAACAGCTCGCCGTCCGCCGTAATCACCTTGAGCGCAATCACATTGTGTACCGTCAGACCATACTTGAGGCAGTGCACGCCACCGGCATTCTCGGCAACATTACCGCCAATGGAGCAGGCAATTTGTGATGAGGGATCGGGCGCATAATACAAACCGTAACGCCCGGCAGCTTCGCTGATGGCGAGATTACGCACGCCCGGCTGCACACGCGCGATACAGGCGTCGGCATCAAGCTCCAGAATCTGGTTCAGTCGCGCCAGGCTCAGCAGCACCGCGTCACCGCGCGGCAAGGCGCCGGCCGACAGCCCGGTACCGGCGCCTCGGCTGACCACGGCCACGCCCTGGTCGCGGCACACGCGCATGACATCACGCACCTGGTCCACGGTTTCGGGCAATACCGCGAGCAGTGGCATTTGTCGATACACCGACAAGCCATCGCATTCATAAGGATGCAAGGATTCCTCGTCGGTCAGAACCTGCTTGGCAGGCAAAAACTCGCGCAAGGCATTAGCAAGCCGTGACACACGGTCAGGATCGCGCTGTTGATGTTGATGCGGATTGTAATCGTCAGACAAGGGACCGACCCGTCAAAATTCCCGAAGACCGTATGAATACCAGACTTGGGCCCAAAGAAACACCGTCAATGCCCGGGGATTAACCGGGGATTGTCCTGAAATTCCGGCATTTTAGTTCTGGATGCAGTTTCGCCCGGCGTCCTTGGCCTTGTACAAGGCCTTATCGGCCTTCTTCAGCGCATCCCGCGGAGTCAAATCGCCGTTGACGCAGGTAGCGACACCGGCGCTCACGGTAATTTTCACGTCCTTGGCGGGCTTGCGGCCACGTTTTGGCTTCTCCGGCCGGGTCAGCGGGCGGCCACTGGAGCGCAGCGAAAACCGCGACTCGCCAATAGACCGGTGTACCCGGGCAATCGCTTCCTCGCACTCGGCGTACACGCGGTTGGGAAACAGCAGCGTAAATTCCTCGCCGCCGTAGCGATAGGCTTTTCCGCCACTGCCGACGCGCTCCAGCCTGGCGGCAACATAGCGCAACACCTGGTCGCCGACATCGTGGCCATGGGTATCATTGAATTTCTTGAAATGATCCACGTCCACCATGACAACCGTATACACCTGGCCGAGCTTCAGCAGTTGTTCATTCAGCGCGCGTCGCCCCGGCAGGCCGGTCAATTCATCCACGTAGGCCATGCGCCAGGAATCCTGGATAACCGTGATAATCAACAGCAACCCGGCAACAGAAAAGAACGTGATGAATACAAACGACTGTCTCGAATGTTCCATGGCCAGCATGAACGCGACCAGGCTGGATACCAGCCCGCCTTCCACGGCGTTATGACTGACCAGGACACGCACAACAAGCACGGCAGCTGCAGCAACAAAGACCAGTTGCGCCAGTTGCGGCAACTGCTGCCACGGCAAAACTGTTGTTGTTGAAACAACTGTGTAGAGCAACTCGCCCAACGGCGTTGCCGCATAAACCACAAGTAGCGCCGATACCGCCACCTGAACAACTATAGCCAGGAATCGTATGAATCCCGGCCTGCTGAAAATGCCGCGCTCAACAAGCAACCCGTAAACCAGGAAGTTGGCCGGCACCAGCAAGCAAAGCAACGCAAACATGGCATCCGCGGTCGCGCCGGTACTGACGAGAACCAGCTCCTGCATCACGCCATAAGCCACCGCCAGCAACAATGCCGGGAAATACGCCCGCGCACGATTAAATCGCCAGGCCAACAGCAACACCGCGCCACAAATGACATAGGGCACATACTTGTACAACGACAGTACCGCGTTATGCACAAACGGTATGAATTGCACTGTCAATGCCACAAACAGCAATACTGCAGCTGGCGTAATAAGTGCGAGAATCGCCTTTTTTGCGGATCGTATAACCATTTCGCTCGATTGCGCTTTTGTCACGCCCCGGGTTAATCTGGCCAGTATAGTATCGGATGCAAGGGTGCTCATTAAGTCTCTCCGAACGGGTTTGCGCCAGAGCCTGTTTCTTGTTTTCCTACAGCGTAGGCAAGGAACAGGGATTGCGCCAGCACAAAGCCATACATTTGACCGCACCCTCCGATAAGTGGTTGATTTTGTACAAACGATCAGTTGTGATTAACCCCAACCTTGACAGGCCGACATATACCCATGGAAACCCTTAGCCAGTTTGATTTTCATCATCGTCTTGCCGAAACACGCGGCGAAGCTGTTGTGTTATTCAGCCACTCCGGCTGCAGCAGTTGTCGAAGCTGGCGTGAAGCGCTGGTTCACTACCAGGCCACGCATCCGGATACACAACTGTTTGAAGTGGATGCCCAGGCCGACCTGGCATTGACCCGTGAATTCGAAGTGTTTCACCTGCCAGCGATGTATTTCTATATAAAGGGGCACTACCATTGTCGCCTCGATAACCGGTTGCGTATCGATGCCATAGACGAAGGCCTGGAACTGGCCCGGCAACTGGCAGCCGAAGAAGCCCCCTGAACCCGGAATCACCATGATAGAAATTACCAGGCTGCATCACGCCAGTATTATTGTCGCCGACACCGGCCGGGCGCTGGCTTTTTATCGTGGATTACTGGGTCTCAAAGTTGATGACCAGCGACCCGATCTCGGCTACCCGGGCGCCTGGTTACAGATAGGCACGCAACAAATTCATTTGCTTGAAACGGATAACCCGGACGCCAATCGCGAAGCACCGCAACACGGTGGTCGCGACCGGCATATCGCGTTGACGATCAGCAACTTGCAGTCATTGATCAACGCACTGGACAACGCCGGTATCGCTTACACGCTGAGTCGTTCCGGGCGAGCGGCGTTGTTCTGCCGCGACCCGGATGGCAATGCGCTAGAGTTTATCGAGCAGGCCTGAAACTACGGTGCTGGTATTCCAGTGGCTATTCCGCTGGCTTGTCTGCCGGCTTGTCAGCATCCGGCTCCGCTTCCTTTTTCTTCGCTACTTTCTTTTTCGCAGCCTTCTTTTTTCCGCCGGCAGCCGCGTTACCTTCTGTCGCGGGGAAATCAGAAAACGGGAACGGCCGATCGTCACTGTTAAAGGTGACATAGCGCAGGATCTGGAAAACGTAGGTGCTCAGGCGCTGGCCCAGGTCTAGCAACTGCTCATTGGTTTGCCGGGTAAACAACACCGACAGGAACTGGAACAGCACCACCAGGGCAATCACCATCTCGGTCACGCTGTAGATAATCGTGAACAGGAGAATATTGAGGCCGCGCATCCAGGTGCCTTGCTCCTTGATATTCTGCTTGTAGTCCTCGGACATAACTGTTTCCTTTAGCTTTCTGATCAACGATCTAGTGACTATAAAACTTCCGGCCTGACATTACCATGACCGGGATCATACTGGGCCAATGTTGCCGGCCGGGATATACTACGGCTCCACGGTGAATACGGTAACAGCAACGATGGGATGGTGGGGAAAACTCGTAGGCGGCACCTTTGGCTTCATGATGGGTGGACCGCTGGGCGCGCTGCTCGGCGCCGCGATTGGTCACAGCTTTGACAAGGGCCTGAATGCCGATAGCGCACCTGGCATTGGCAACCAGGAGCGTGTACAGACGGCATTTTTTACCGCGACGTTTTCGGTGATGGGCCATATCGCCAAGGCCGACGGACAGGTCAGTGCGTCCGAAATCGCCATGGCCGAACGCATCATCGCCGAAATGAAACTGGATACCGACCAGCGCAAGACCGCCATCAACCTGTTTAATGAAGGCAAGTCCCGGGACTTTCCGCTGGACGACGTACTCACCCAGTTCCGGAAAGAATGTCACCGGCGTAACACGCTGATCCAGATGTTCATTGAAATCCAGCTGCACGCCATGTATGCCGATGGCCGCGCCGACGCCGCAGAACGCGCCGTAATAGAAAAGATCGCCTACACCCTCGGCATACCCGGATTCATCATGCGCCAGCTCGAAGCACTGGTGCAGACCCAGTACCAGCATCAGCACCAGGGCGGCACCCAGGCATCAAACCGCACCTCACTTGAAGACGCCCGCCGCGTCCTCGGCGTATCCGCCAACGACGACCAGGCCACAGTGAAAAAAGCCTACCGCCGCCTGATGAACCAGCACCACCCCGACAAACTCGTCGCCAAGGGACTGCCCGAAGAAATGGTCAAACTGGCATCAGAAAAAACGCATGAAATAAAAATGGCGTACGAAGCCATCAAGCGAGCGAAGGGTTGGTAGCATCAGCCCAGGGCGCGGTGTTTATTGCGAGTCATCCTGGATTGATATGGTGCACTAGTTCTCTATCGCCCCTGTAAGAAAAAGTATTAGCCAACAAGCCATAACGATCAAGAGCGACGGACCAAGAGCAGTACGATGATTGTTCCCTTCTTTATTAAACTGGCTTGGCATAAATAACAGAAAAGCTCCAAAGAAACCTGAATACTTTCCGGTTACATTGGCAACAGCATTGTACATGTGATAAATGGCTTTTACCGTGAAAACCAGGGCGCCAATAGATGCGACCACAACTGCTACGTATCTAAATATTTCCACATTCATGAGCAAAGCCTAACTCTGACAAAACCGAATCATGATAAGAATCAATGTTTTCTAATATTAGCAATAATTGCTCTCTGATCCGGTTCTTTGGCAGTTCCTTCGGCCTTAACTACCCTAATTTTACAAGACTTCTTCCCATGGCACTGGTACCTTAGAAAGTTGCAAATTTCCAATTTTTGAAACAGCTCTAAGTTCTGCATTTTCTTGATGGTATTTTTGCCAAGCAGCTTCAACACTTTTATTAACAAACTCTGCAACTACACCATTCCTTGAGCCTACCTCTATTTCTAGAGGACTTATTAATTCCTCATTAGTAAAATCAAACAATAACCTATCAAATGTTAATGGAGGAGTATGATCTATTGCACAATTGTCTCTATTGAGCTCAACGCCTGTATATGGGCATTTGATTTGATGTGATAAAACCTGATCTCGAAAATTAAATATTTGCGTTTTTATAGCTGTCCTTGCTGCTGATTTATAATCAAGTAACCCTTGTGGAATTAGCACTTTTGTTCTTTTAGTTGGTATCAACTTAATTGAATGAGGAAAGCTAATATCAATTTTTTTACCATCTCTTTTCACAAGAGCAAAACATCTCGTCCCATGCTCTGTTGTTTGTGTAGTAATTTCTTTTACACCATCAATTGATTTTTGGTCCCATTCATCATGAAATTTAAATAATTCAAATAAAAACCTTAAATGATTTTCGTCAACAATGTAATTATCAGGCGTTTCCTTTAAAATTGCCCTACATCGGGCGCCGATATCATCCTTAGTACGAAAATCTATTTCTCCAATTTTATATGGCATGATTTACTTCTCACGGGTAACTCTGACACATAACGTTTGAGTTAAATTCTGCATTCAGGGCCAGAGACCAATATTTTCTAATATTAGCAATGATTGCTCTCTGATCCGGTTTTTTCACAATCGACTCTAACCCTTTTGGTTTTCTGTTTAGTCTGCACCAACTAAGTTGACCCAATTTCCGTTGTTACAGTATTTGACTACTGATGATTTTTCTACATAGTGGTCATTAATAGCTTGATGAGTTATTTTAGGTGGTTTATTGCCACCATAATACCCATAATGATCAAGAATGTATTTTTTGCCTACTGTGCTTATAAATTGACCCGTTGATTTTATATTTGATGGGCATTTGGCAGGACCACCCCAAAAAATAATAATTTCTGACATGCCATTTTTTGTGCATATAACAGCTATATCAGTTTGGCCAGAAATGGCAAATTCACCTTTTGTTACGCCACCGAACTCAAAGCGCCATTTAGGCACAAGACAATTTTTTTCTTCTAATTTAGCAGCTATATCAGAAGTTAACCCTGGTACATTCTTCGGCTCCAGATAAGTAAATTCTGGTTCTTCAGCTAACACCACTGTTGAATAAACGATAATGCTACTGGCAATTAGAATTTTCATATTAATAAACATAACAGTATATTAGGAAGCGGCTTCCTATTTCAATATAGTATGCCGCATACTATTTAGCGATAGTTTTTGTATAGTAATAATTAGTATAACACTGGATTTACAGGCCGGAACACCGGTTTTTGGGATTTGGCGATTACGGGATAGACTGACAACCAACCTGGCAAGATCTGATGATCAGGGGTCAGAGCAGACTCACCCTTCGGGTTCCCTTGGTCAGACCCCGATCAATCCACTCTTTTTCCTGTTGAACTCATTCTAAACCGAGGCACGATGGTTTCCTCCCCTTCTGTCCGCATCCTGGGCGAGACCCGTATTAGCCGGAAAGCGGGTCAGCCTGTTCGAGCCCGAGTGAGCTGAAGGCTCACCGGCGAGTTCTGACCACGCTTTGCCCGGCTAATGGGTCGATGACCAGGATGGTTGCGGACAGCGGGGGCGTTTCTCTGGTTACTCTCTTGTCGCTACAAGAGAGTAACCCGCCGTGCGGGCGCGGAAGCCCGCGAAATAAATCTTGAAGCCGTCGGCGCAGCCGACCACATCAAGAAAGATTTCTCCCGCTGGTCGAAATGACAAGGAACGGGCGAAATGACACCCGAATGCAGTTTGCTGTGCAAACTACCTTTTCTCCAGAATCCCGATCACCGTCTCCGTCGTCGTTCGGAAATCCACCTTGCCACTCCCCATCTTCGGCAACTCATCCAGGATCACGATATGTCGCGGCAGCGACAACGCCGGCAAGACATCAGCCAGTTGTGACATCAAGGCGCTTTGATCCAGGTCTACATCGATCGCAACACCAACGGTAGCGCCACGCTTGGCGTCGGGCACTTCAACCGCGCAGCAACTGGCATCGTCCGGCAGGAACTTTTCCAGCGCCGCTTCTACGGCAACCAGCGATACCATCTCGCCACCGATCTTGATGAAGCGCTTGAGCCTGCCCTTGTGCCAGAGGAATCCGTCTTCGTCCATCATCGCCATGTCACCGGTTTCGTACCAGCCGGCCTCGATACGACGCACGGTTTCTTCAACATCACCGAGGTAGCCTTTCATGACCAGGTCACCGCGCACCTGCAGCTTGCCCTCTTTGCCAACACCGAGGATGTCGCCGGTTTTGACATCGATAATACGCACGTCGACACCGGGCATTGGCAGGCCAATGCTGCCGGTCTTGTTGTTGTCGATACGGTTGGCCGATATGACCGGGCTGGTTTCGGTGGCGCCGTAACCTTCACGCAATAACACGCCATGATCGCGCTCGTAGGCTTCCTGCAATGCTGCCGGCATTTTGTCGGCGCCGGCGACGGCCAGGCGCAGCGAACTCAGGTCACCGGGCTTGGCATGTTTCAAATAGCCGGCAAGAAAGTACGGCGTGCCCACGAGGATGCTGGGTTTTTCTTCTTCAATGATTTTGGCAACCGTCTTGAACTCCAGCGGGTTGGCATAGGTGACAATGGTCATGCCATAACAGATCGGCAACCAGAAGGTGACGGTCAGGCCAAAGACATGGAACATGGGCAGGATCGCCATCATCACGTCCTTGTCGGTCTTGTTGAATTCAATACCGCAGACATCCAGATTGCTGAGTATGTTCTTGTGACTTAATTCAACCGCCTTGGGTGCTTTTTCACTGCCGCTGGTAAACAGGATAACGGCGGTTGCATCCGGATCGGCCTTGTCGAATTTTTTCCAGAACGTGGATAACGGCATTTTCGACAACAGCGCGGCACTGATCTTGGTGGTCAGGCCAAAGCCGGCCATCATGTCCTCGGCATAGATCATGCCGTCTACCGAATCACAGCCGATTTTTTCCAGCAGTGCTTTTGACGTCACGATCGTGCGCAGGCCGCACTTGTGTTGCGCGAACAGGCAGTTCTCTTTTGCGCCGGTTGAATAATTGATCATCACCGGGATCTTGCCGGCCAGCAATGTCGCAATCATGGCGATTCCGCATCCTGCCGATGTCGGCAACATGATGCCGATATAGGTCTCGTCATGTTTTTGCAGTTCACGCGCCATCATGATGGCGCCGATCAGGGATTCGGTGTAGGTCAGTCGCCGGTTTCGGGTTCGGTCAATAAAGGCCAGTTTCTTCCTGTAGATATGCGCTGCATTGACAAAACATTCGTGTAACGTATCCCCTGCTACCTTTGCCATGACTAATCCCCTGAACTCTTGTTTTTGATTTATTTTTTTCAGCCCGGCATTGTCTGCCAGGCCAACCTCAAAACAGGTGTGGACATGCTCCCTTTACAGCCCGAACCATAAATCCTATTTTCCGGTTCATGCTTACGTCAGAACCGGCCAAACAGATCGAAATCCATCTCAACGAATCCCTCGAAGCCCTGGACGACGCGGCCGAGGAAGATGCATCCATCGATGACATAGCCGAAGCACAGCGGCTTTCCGAGTACACCCTGAAACTGTTTGAACAAACCCTGGCTGACTGCAACCCGGCCAATCGCCGACAGCTCGAACACGCGTTCGGCTTGCGCATCACCTACCTGCGCAGCAAGCTGGCGCGACTGAATCGGCAATACGGCGCACGCACCGCATCGCCGGATGATTAGCCCTGTGACAACAGGTTGCGCAAATCAATAACCGCCGCGTTGGCGCGCGAGATATACGACGCCATTATTAATGAATAATTGGTGACCACGCCAAAGCCGCTGCCGTTCAGCACCACCGGGCTCCACACCGGTTGCTGCGCACCTTCCAGCTCACGGATAATCTGGCGCACGCTTACCAGCGCGTTCTTTTTCTGCAGGATGTCGCGAAAGTCGTATTCCATCGCCTGCAACAGATGACTCAGGGCCCAGGTAGCACCGCGCGCTTCGTAAAACACATCGTCGATTTCCAGCCACGGTGTTTTCACGACCATGACTCGTGGCGAGGGCGTGGCTTCCCTGGCCTCGGCATCGCCGGCCAGGTTGGTGTTGATACGAATCTGGCCAATGCTGGCACTGAGTCGTTGCGACATACCGCCAAGACGCTTTTCCACGACCGCCAGCCAGTCGCGCAGGTTGTCGGCGCGGGAAAAGAACTGGGCGCCACCCTTGTCGGTCTTGGCCAGGCGCACAAAATAGCGGCCCAGAGCCTTGCGGCCCTTGGCATACTCGCGCTCGGTGGGCGGAAACAGCCACGAATCATTATCAAAGTTGAACAGCGGTTCGGCTTCCGCGAGGTCCTTGTCTTCCAGTGACTGGGACTGGGACCGGCTCATGTCGTTACGCAACGCCCGGGCCATATCCCGAAGCTGGATAATGACGCCGAACTCCCAGGAGGGCATGTTGTCCATCCACACCCCCGGCGGCATCACATCATTACTGAGATAACCGCCGGGCTTTTCCAGCAGGATATCGACTATTTCCATGGTGGTGGCAACCGTCACCATGCCGGTGACCGGCTCCAGCTGAAGCTCGGCCGCCCGCTGTGCCGCTGTTTTATGGACATTGAACTGATCAGGTTCAGAGCCCCAGATCCACGACAGCACCAGCATCACCACCATTAGCGTGGCAACGGCAAGGACGCCGGCCCAGATTGGGCCCTGCTGCTTGAGAGTCTTGGGGTGATAAAGCCGCGCCAGGTCACGACAACGCTGCCAAATTGCACTAAACATCCGCTTCATAATTTTCTGCCGATTCCATTTGCCGGGGGCAATTATGCCGCCTGCCCCGGGCAGGCGCCACCTGCCATACCAGCCTCGTTATATAAACTTGAAAATTTGTGGGTATTTCGGTAATAATTTTACCGATTACTTTAAGAAAGTCTTGTAAGTTATTAAATGATATGACATATTTATTTCAGGGTAGATGAATCGATTTCCAGATAATAGAACAGAAATCGACAATAATATATTGATAATCAACTACTTACTGAACTTTACGCGAAAGGTGACGTAATGAAGAAACGAACCCAGGATATGCGCCTTAACCCGCGCCGCCGCCTGAAAATCCGCACCACCCTGGTCCATAACCAGGTACCGATTCTGAATTGCTGCACCCGCGATCTCAGTTTCTCCGGTGCCTATATCGAAATTCCGCCATCAGTGAGCATGGCGCGCATCGGCGACCCGGTAAAACTTATTATTGATGTGGCCGGACGCAACGCCCTGATTCTTCGAGGCCGGGTCACACGCCACGGCAGCAACGGTGCCGGCGTCAGCTTTCACAAGGTTGACCTCCGCTCCAATGCCGTGATCCTGGATCTGATGTTTGGCCAGGCTCGCGCCGATGACCGCGCACGGCCAGCCGTACCCGTGCAAGTGGCGGGCGGCAACCTTCCGTCAGCCCAAACCGTAGGCTGGCGCTAGAAAAGGTCTTGCCACACAGGGTTGCCGGTTAAAATCGGCATCCTGTGTCGCCTGGTCGACTATCGGGCGGGGCAACGGGCGTGTGGCAATCAGGCTCAGGACGGCCAACCAGGGAAGATGCGATGTCGGGTGAAGAATACGCAGTATTGTTATGGACGCTCGGATCCAGGCCGCAAACCCTGATCTCGACCCTGCTGCAGGTGCTGGCGGCCTGGGGTTCATTGGTATTGACCCGCCACATTGTCAGGCAGTTCGTCAACACCATGGGGTTTTACCTGGATCGGCAGTTCTGGAATGAAAAGCTGGAGCCCTGATCACCACTGATGGCGCCAGGCTCCAGTAACATGGCTCAGGAATAGTCGGTTTTCACCCTGGACATCACTTCAAAATGCCGCAGAAACGGTTTGGCAAGGCCGGGGTTGCGGATCATCTGGCGGTAGTCGCCCTGTTCGAATCGCAGCTTTTTCATGGCCACCGCGGTACCCAGGTTGGCCAGGCCGAAGCCCTCAATCATCCAGCGACGCCAGTTATCCAGGGAGGCGCGCAAATCCCAGTTTACCGGCTGCCCGACAAAGGGAGATGCATTCACGACCCGGCCATTATCAACAGTTATCACTATGCGTGGTGACGGCTCGCCATCAATGCCATAGGCTATATTGGCGCAAAACCCTTCGGCAGCCAGCCCCCTGACCATGTCCTTGTCGGCATTCCAGCCTGCGGAAAACGCCTCTCCCCATTCTTCTGAAAACAGTTTCGCCATCACTCCGGCTCCAGCAGTACCAAGTCTTTAATATATTGTGATTAATATTTTCGGCGATGCTTCCGGCCATTACTGCCGTCAACATTTTCACCGAAGAAAAATTTGAAATAATCCCGGGTCGCGGCCTTTTGTTGCTCCCGTACGCCGGTATGCGCCTGCTCATCAACACAACGCAGCACCTCGCCCTGAACACCGTCCAGTCGCTCACGCAAACCCTGCAGGCGCTGATCCACTTCCTGGATATCAATACCTTCCTTGCGTTTCAAGGCGACAACTCCGGTTATCCAATGATTTATTTTTATCCGAATTACCGCCTCAGAACAAGGTGGTTTGATACTGCGGCGGGTCTGCCTGCAGCTTTCGAATGTCACCGTGATGCACAGGAAACCGGTTTGCAGGAAGATCCGCAAAAAACAGTTTCAGCGTCTGCTCAACGACCGGGAAAGCCAACTCTGCCCAAGGCATGGATTCGCTTGTATACAGGCCGGCATCCAGGGATTCCTCGCCAGGCTGAAAATCCAGGTCTGCCAGCTCGGCCCGGTACATCATGTACACCTGGTTGATATGGGGCAGGCTGAAAACACTATACAGTTGCGGCGCCTTGACCCGGGCACCGGCCTCTTCAATCGTTTCGCGGATTGCCGCTTCCTGCACGGTTTCATCGTTTTCCATAAACCCGGCGGGCAGGGTCCAGAACCCGTGGCGCGGTTCAATGGCGCGACGACACATCAACACCTGGTCCCCGTGATGGGGGATGCAGCCGGCGACTATCTTGGGGTTTTCATAAAATATGGTCTGGCACTGGCTGCAGACAAATCGCGGGCGGTTGTCACCGCTCGGCACCTCGATCCTGGTTTCGGCTGAGCATGCCGAACAATATCGCATCAGCCGAAATAATCCGGCTCGTTACCGGGCTTCCACTTGATATTGCAGCCCATACTTGGCACCTGGTCCTCGTTGATCGCCTGGCCTGCCAGCAGCGCATCCACGGCCTGGGACAAATCAGCGCCCGTTACCGGCTCATCATTGCGTGGGCGGCTGTCATCAAACTGTCCCCGGTAGACCAACTTGTGAGCGGAATCGAACAGGAAAAAATCGGGTGTGCAGGCGGCACGGTAGGCCTTGGCCACTGCCTGGTTTTCATCGTAGAGATAGGGAAAGCTGAAGCCGTAATCTTCAGCGATTTCGGCCATTTTCTGCGGATCATCGTCCGGATAATTACCGGCATCGTTACTGCTGATAGCCACTACCGCCAGGCCCTTGGTCATATATTCGTTGGCAAACTCGGTGAGCTCTTCCCGGATATGCTTGACGTAGGGACAGTGATTGCAAATGAACATCACCAGCAAACCCCTGGTGCCGGTAAAATCTGTCCTCGAAACCATGCTGCCATCCACATCGGGAAGCGAGAAATCCGGGGCTACCGTTCCCAATTCAAGCATGGTTGAAGTCGTTCTGACCATTCCGCCCTCCTCAGTCTGTTCACGTCAAAGCGAAGTCAGGCGAACATATACATCAGCACGAGTTCATAGACAACTATTGCCACGTAACCGGCCAGCAACAGCAACATCAGCCCGAAAACAGGCCAGCGGCGAAAATAGCGAAACCGGTGAAACACGGCCAGAATCAATGCCCCGCTGCCGGCCAACAGGGTCTTGCCGACAATAAAGACGGTTGACCCCTGGCCAAGCCAGGTTCGCATCAGAATATTGACCTCGGACGCGCCCATGCCAAATAACACCATACTCAGTATGCCATCAATAATAGATAGCGCCACGATCGCCAGGTAGGTCGCCGCAACCGGTACCGGGTACCGGTCAACCAGCCCCGGGTCATTACTTCGACGAAAACTGCCGCGCCTGCCCCCGACCCAGAAATGTGTACTGCGCCATAACGGGTAACGACGGCGATCCTCTTGGCGGCGATCGCCAACAGAAGGCTGTCTCAACTTGAAGTCCCTCAATACCTGTTTGTTTATCCCTGTTTATATAAATATATTTCTTGTGAAACGAATTCAAGCAATCACGTGAAGGAATATTTCGGCTTTAAAGTTTTAACAAAATTAAACGAAATAATCGCATAAATAGAGGTAAACTGATCCACATATGACCCGTCGGACCTTGAAACAGGCGAGGGGCGTAACAACACGTACTTTGTATGAGCTGATGAGAACAGACGATTTAATTTCGATTAACGGTAGCCTGTTAAGCGGGCACTACGACCTCTGGCTGGTGTCGTTGTCTATTGTCACATCGGTTCTGGCAGCGCACCAGGCGCTGACCTTGATCAGTCATTTTTCCCAATCCCGCAGCAATAGCAACTGCTCCGCAATAATCGGCGGGGGGTTTTGCCTGGGCATCGGAATCTGGTCAATGCATATCATCGGCATATTCGCGTTGCAGGTACCGGCCCAATACAACTTTGACTTGACCCTGACCATGCTGTCACTCCTGGTTGCTATCGGCGCCAGTGCGGCTGCATTTTATCTCAACTCGCTCAACCCCGGGAGCGTTAAATATACTGCGGCGAGCGCTTTCTTGCTCGGTATCGGCATGGCAACGATGCACTATACGGGCATGGCCGCCATGAAATTCCAGGCTGGCGGTCATTTGTCACACAACGGCATGGCGCAGCATGATTCGTGGATGATCGCCCTTTCCATACTGATCGCCATAGGCGGCTCAGCTGCTGCAATGTTACTGTTAAATCGCCCGCAACAACATACCGCGCTGGCGAGCAGGCTGGGCATTTCCCTGGTTCTTGCATTTGCTGTCAGCGGTACGCATTACGCGGGCATGTCGGCGGCAACGATAACCGTTAACACTTCTTCGGTTGCCTACCATACCGCGCAGTTTGACCAGGCCATAGTTCCCGCGAGCATTTTTGTTATTGTGCTCGTCATTAGCCTGATGACACGAATTATAACCCGGGCAACGGAAGACAGTCTTACCAGGACCATCTCGTTCAATGTCATTGCGGCAACCGCGGGCACGGCGCTGATCACCTTGCTGATTGCAGGAAACCTGCTCTACTTCACAGCATATGGTCAGATGGTGAAAAATCTCCAGACCATGGTGGTCAGCAACAGCGCCCTTGTCGATTCCGTAGCCGAATTTGACCGCCTTCACAGCACTGCAGATCACAAGGACGGTGGCCGAGGCGCCACTCTCTCGCAAATTGAATCGGCCATCAAAGCGCTTGGTGGCTTTGGTAACAGCGGCAAACTCTTTATCGTAACCCGGCACGAAAACCACTACGACACGCTATACGGACATAGCGGACAATATTCAGCAGGTTACGGCCTGTTTAACAAGGCATTCAGCAGCACCAGTGCCGGCTCAACACTGGCGACAGATGAAAACTCCGGCAACCAGGTCCTGGCTGCATATCGATATATACCATCCCTCGATGTCGGGCTGGTCGCCCAGATCAATCTCGATGAGGTACGCGCTCCGTTTAGCGTTGCATTATGGCCCGGGCTGCTGACGCTGGCATTACTGACCGCGCTCGGCACCAGCATTATTCGCGCCCTGGTAAACCCGATGATCACCAAGATACAAGACGAAATTAATCTTAAAATCGTTGCGGAGCGCCGGCTTCAATTACACAAAGACATACTTGAAATCCGGGTGACCGACCGTACCCGGGAGCTTACCGAGGCATTGCAATTAACCGAAAGGATGGCCCAGGCCAAATCCGAGTTCCTTGCCAACATGAGCCATGAAATCAGAACGCCAATGAATGGCTTGCTCGGCATGTTGAGCCTGGCGCGCAATACCAATCTTGACAGGGAGCAGCGCGATTTTATTGACACTGCCTACAAGTCCGGCAAGACACTGCTGACCATCCTTAACGACATACTCGATTTCTCAAAGATTGAATCAGGCAAGCTGGTAACGGAAAAAATTGACTTCGATCTCCGCGAGACCATGGAAGATTGTTGTGCCTTGCTGGCCGAAAATGCTCACAAAAAAGGCCTGGAGCTGGCTTGCGAAATCGAACCATCAGTTTTCGAGAGAGTAATCGGCGACCCTGTACGAGTGCAGCAGATTGTCACCAACCTGCTTAGCAACGCGATCAAGTTTACCGAGTGCGGAGAAGTGGTTCTTCGTGTTACCGATGACGGCGAACATGATGATAACAGGCTGGTCAGGTTCGAGGTTTCGGATACCGGCATCGGCATACCGGAGGAAGCCCAGAAAAATATATTCGAGTCATTCTCCCAGGCCGACGGCTCAACCACACGGCGCTTCGGTGGCACGGGACTGGGCCTGACGATTTCGCGCCAGCTGTCGCAGATAATGGGTGGCAGCATGGGTGTTCGCTCCCGCGAAGGTGAAGGGAGCACGTTCTGGTTTGTGCTGCCAATGGGCATATCTTCCGGCGCTTTCGAGCCCGGCCAGAGTCTCAACCTGGATAATGTGTCGACGCTTATTATTGATGACAATTCAACCAATCGCGCTATCCTGGAGCGCCAGCTGGAGAACTGGGGCATCCCTCATGAATCAGCGGATTGCGCCAGGAATGCACTGGCCCTGATTGACTCAAGAATGAAACAGGGGAAATTGTTCGACCTGTTGCTGCTCGACATGATGATGCCGGAAACCAACGGTATCCAGCTCGCCGAGGCCATGCGCAACACCTATCCTGACTACCGACCGGATATCATTATGCTGACATCAATGACACTGGACAGGTCAATCGATGAACAGAGGCAGCTTGGTATCCAGGCAACACTCACCAAGCCGGTCAAACAATCCATTCTTCATGACACCATCGTGAATTCGGTTTATAACAGAAAGAAAACGGCAAAAACCTCCGCTCATCCTGAATACCTGATACCTGGAAAACCGCCTGCTATGGCAGATACCCAACCTCTAAATGATATAGAAGTGCCAGCCATGAATACAAAAGCATCAATCCTGTTGACCGAAGACAACATTATAAATCGCAAGGTTGCCCTGGGAATCCTCAAGCATCTTGGTCATGTAGCCGATATTGCTGAAAACGGTGAAGAAGCTATCAAGGCCGTGATGAACAAGGATTATGATATTGTATTCATGGATTGCCAGATGCCGATCATGGGCGGATACGAGGCCACTGAGAACATCAGGAAACTGCCGGGCGAAAAAGCCCGAACCGTCATTATCGCCATGACGGCCAACGCCATGGCATCAGATCGCCAACGCTGTTTTGACAGCGGCATGGATGATTACCTGTCAAAACCTATTGACATTGGTCAGCTGGACGCGATGCTGAAAAAGTGGCTGGCCAGAGACGATGCAGATGATACGTCCCGGCAAAATACAGCATGAGGCAAGCGGCTACCTTATGACCGATTCCATGCTTATCGATATATCAGCGCTGGATACACTTCGCCAAATACTGGGTGACGACGTAAACGATCTGCTTGAAGAGTATTGCAGGATCACACCTGGCCTGTTTGAGGAACTGGTCAACGCATCAGCCAGCGGTAACGCTGAAAACATGGTCTCTGTCGCACATCAATTAAAAGGGATGAGCGCGAATCTTCATATTACGGGTCTTGCAGCACTCTTTCGCAGCGTGGAACTGCGCGGAAAAAACGGGGATATCGACGGAATTGACATTGTTATTTCGGACGGCAGGCAAACGCTGACCGACACAATCAATCTTATCAACGAAATGCTCAAAGCCTAGGGTGAAACCCGATGATTTACGGCGAGACAACAATATTTGCCGAGGAAGAAAACCGTCACCTGATCCTGGTGGCGGATGATGACCCGCTTACCCGCAAGATGATCTGCTCCATCCTTCACAAGAAAGGCTACAGAACCGAAGAAGCGGAAGATGGTGAAATCGCGGTAAGCAAGAGCAACGCCATTCTTCCTTCCCTGGTACTGATGGATGGCAAGATGCCCAATATGAGCGGCTATGATGCATGTCGCGCCATTCGCGAACGCGCCAGCCAGCAAAGTCTTCCCATAATCATGCTAACAGGCGATGAAGATGTCGATGCGGTTGATCGCGCATTTCACAGCGGCGCAACCGATTTCATAACCAAGCCCATCAACTGGTCGCTGCTGTCCGAACGTATTCGCTACGCATTGAGGGCAAGAGATGACTTCCTGGAGCTGACCGACAAACAGCTCAAGCTTGCGCGCACGCAAAAAATTGCCAGGCTCGGCTACTGGGAAATGAACGTGAAAAACTCCGGGATCAAGCTGTCCCCGGAGATACAGAAGCTGCTGGGTCTCGAGTTTGCCGGTGTCGCAAGCACCCTTGTTGACTACCTTAAATTTGTACACCAGGAAGATTACGACAGGGTGGACTCCTATTTGCAGGAACTGATAAAGACCGGAAGACAGGGATTTATGGAATACCGGCTGGTCAATACCCATGGCCAGGTACTCCATGTTCAGCAACACACGGAATTTGTATCTGATGACGGAAACTCCGCTACGATGATGCTTAATGCCGTGCAGGACATTTCCTCCGCCCGGCAAAACGAGTTGCTCAGCCAGCATAAAAAGAGTCGCGACCCGCTCACGGGTCTTCCGAATCGAGCGATGTTTACCAGCCTGCTTGAACAGGAAATGGAACAGGCAAACCACTCCCGCAACCTGCTCGCGGTAGCCGTGATATGTATTCAGAAGATCAAAACCTATCGCGAGGCAATGGGGCCTGCGTTTGGGGATACCGCACTGATGGTCCAGGCATACAAGCTTGATCAGTGGATGCAGCATCGCGGTATCATTGGTCGACTCGAAGAACAACAGTTCGCCATTGGCATTCGTGATGTTCGCGATGTCGACCATCTGACCGTGATGCTCACGGCATTGGCCAATTACATTGCCATTCCGCTGGAGATGGGTGAACAGAGCCTGTCCATGAGCGCCAATATTGGCGTCATGCTTTATCCTGTCAGCGATTGCAATGCCGAACAGTTGCTGCTTTCCGCTGAAACAGCCCTGTCCGCTGCCCAAAAGAACGAACATAACCTGATTGAGTATTTCTCACCGGAGCTGAACCTGCGCAGCCGAAAACGACTGACGCTGGAGGCCCAAATGAGAAAAGCAATTGAAGAACACCAGTTCCAGGTCTATTACCAGCCGCAGATTGATCTCGCTGACGGATCCATTATGGGAATGGAAGCGCTGGTGCGCTGGTTGCACCCGGAAAATGGCCTGGTATCACCGGCCGAATTCATTCCCCTTGCAGAAGAAACCGGGCTGATAGTTCCTATCGGCGAGCAGGTAATTCTTGATGCCTGCCAGCAGACCAGGGCATGGATTGAACAGTTTCGAACACCGCTGGTGGTCGGCGTGAACCTGTCGCCGTTACAATTTTCGAAATCAAATCTGCCCCGGGTCATTCGCCAATCCCTGGACGCCACCGGGCTCCCGGCATATTGCCTGGATCTGGAGATCACGGAAAGCATGGCCATGACAGACATTACGGCGAGTGTGCATATCCTGAACTCGCTGAAAGAACTCGGCCTGCATACTTCCATGGATGATTTTGGTACCGGCCATTCCTCGCTGAGCTATCTCGAGCAATTACCGCTGGATATTCTCAAAATCGATCAGTCGTTTGTCAAAAAAATCGATCAATCAGGGCAACATGGCACCGTCGCCCGGGCGATTATCAACATTGCCCATGGTATGAACATGAAAGTCATAGCCGAAGGTATTGAAGAAGCCCATCATGACCGGTTT
The DNA here is from genome assembly GCA_029880545.1 of Gammaproteobacteria bacterium. Taxonomy (NCBI): domain Bacteria; kingdom Pseudomonadati; phylum Pseudomonadota; class Gammaproteobacteria; species Gammaproteobacteria bacterium. The sequence goes on from JAOUOD010000002.1 coordinate 372,573, forward strand.
CTCACCCAGTGGGGCGCACAGATCGGGCAAGGCTATTTCTACTCCCGCCCCCTGCCGGCAAACGAATTTGAATCCTTTTTTCTCGCGCACCAGCAACCCTCTTCTGCCGCCGGCAACGCTCAGTCCTGACTCCACGGCAAACCACCGCAATCGCGTGGCGCTCTCCGCAAAACTGTGGGATGATGTGTTTTTTCATTTACCAAGCAAAGAACAAAGGGTCAGGAAACATGAAATACAACTATCTGGTTATTACTCTGGCGTCAGCGCTGGCGCTGGGCGCCTGCAACAAGAAGGCTGACGTTGATCTTTCCGATGACAAGAACAAGCTGAGCTACGCCATCGGCTTCCAGGTTGGCAGCAACCTCAAGGCACAGGAGATGGACGTCAACCCAGACGCCATTGCCGAAGCAATTGCCGATGTCCTGGCCGACACCAAGTCCAAACTGACCCATGAACAGATGCAGGCCGCCATGATGAACCTGCAGAAGAAGAAAATGGAAGCACAACAGGCCAAGGGCGATGAAAACAAAAAAGCCGGCGAAGCATTCCTGGCCGAAAACAAGAAGAAGGAAGGCGTGAAGGTTACCGAGAGCGGCCTGCAGTACAAGGTTGTTGAAGCCGGCAAGGGCAATAATCCCAAGGAATCCGATACCGTTGTCGTTCATTACCGCGGCACCCTGATTGACGGCACCGAATTCGACAGCTCCTACTCCCGCAAACAGCCTGCCACGTTCAAGCTGGGCCAGGTTATCAAGGGCTGGCAGGAAGCATTAAAGCTGATGAAGCCGGGTGGCAAGATGCACGTGGCCATCCCGTCTGACCTGGCATACGGCGAACGCGGTGCCGGTGGCAAGATCGGCCCCAACTCTACACTGCTGTTTGAAATCAACCTGATTGAAGTGAAGAAATAAGCGATAACAAAAAGCCCCGCTGCCTTTATCCAGGCAGCGGGGCTTTTGTTTTTTGGCGATCAGCCTGCGTGATGTTCGCGTGATGCCGAAAATTTCACTTCCGGCCAACGCTCCGTTGCCAGATTGAGGTTGACCCGGGTCGGCGCAAGGTACACCAGCGCGCCGGCGCTGTCGGTTGCCAGCTGCAGCTCATTCTTGCGCCGGAATTCATCCATCTTCTTCCTGTCATCACACTGCACCCAGTGCGCAGTATAGATGCCAACGTTGTCATAGCTGCATTCCACGCCGTATTCATGCTTCAGGCGATGCGCAACAACATCAAACTGCAACACGCCCACCGCACCGAGAATCAGGTCATTACTGGATAAAGGCCGGAACACCTGGGTTGCCCCCTCTTCGGACAACTGGTCCAGCCCTTTCTGCAAGGCCTTGGCGCGCAACGGATCACGAATAACGACACGGCGAAACAACTCCGGGGCGAAGTTGGGGATGCCGGTGAAATTCATGTCTTCACCTTCGGTAAAGGTGTCACCGATACGAATCGTGCCGTGATTATGCAGGCCGATGATATCACCGGCATAGGCGTCCTCGACATGGTCGCGATCCTGGGCCATGAAGGTGATGGCATTGGCAATCTGGACCTTTTTGCGTTCGCGCACCTGGTACAGCTTCATGCCTTTTTCATAGCGCCCGGAGGTAATACGCATAAACGCAATACGGTCACGGTGCTTGGGATCCATGTTTGCCTGGATCTTGAAAACGAACCCGGACATGGCCGCTTCCTGCGGTTGCACCTCGCGTTCCTGGGTCATGCGTGGCTGCGGCGGCGGCGCATGCACGACAAAACTGTCGAGCAATTCCTCGATACCGAAATTATTGATGGCCGATCCAAAAAATACCGGGGTCTGGTCGCCTGCCAGGTACGCGGCCGGATCAAATTCATGGCTGGCGCCTCGCACCAACTCGATCTCATCACGCAACTCCCGGGCCTGCGGGCCGAGTATCCTGTCCAGGTCGGGATTATCCAGACCCTTGACCACATCACCGTGCTGGATCTTGCCGCCATGCGTGGCGCTGAAGAAATGCACCGAATCGTTGACCAGGTGATAGACGCCACGAAAACGCTTGCCGCTACCGATAGGCCAGGTTACCGGCGCACATTCTATTTTCAGGATGTCCTCGATTTCATCCAGAAGGTCCACCGGGTCACGGCTCTCGCGATCCAGCTTGTTGATGAAGGTCATGATTGGCGTGGTGCGCATGCGACACACTTCCATCAGCTTGATGGTGCGCTCCTCGACGCCTTTTGCCGAATCAATCACCATCAGCGCCGAATCCACGGCCGTCAGGGTGCGATAGGTATCCTCGGAAAAATCCGCGTGGCCGGGCGTATCCAGCAGGTTGATGACGAGCCCCTTGTAAGGGAACTGCATCACCGACGAGGTCACCGATATTCCACGCTGCTTTTCCAGCTCCATCCAGTCGGATGTGGCATGACGCTCGGCCTTGCGACCCTTGACGGTGCCCGCCATCTGGATGGCGCCCCCGTACAGCAACAATTTTTCTGTCAGCGTCGTTTTACCCGCATCCGGATGCGAAATAATGGCAAACGTACGCCGCCTGGCAATTTCCTGATTTACACTGGACATAATGATCTGCACGCTTGAAAAACCCGAGCCGGGTCGAAATTTAGGGCGCGGAGTATACCGTATTCGCTCACCGGAGAAAGCTACGGAAACGGAACAGCACCGCGTATGCCGCCCGGGGGGGCGGCTGGCTACTGCGGGGGATACGGACAGCTAATCTGAGGAGTCGCTTAATTCAACATCAGTCGCCTGAAGACCCTTGGGCCCGGGCTGGGCAGAAAATGTTACCGGCTGACCCTCGTTCAGGGTGCGGTAACCGTCTCCCTTGATGACGGAATAATGCACAAATACATCATCACCACCCTCTTCAGGCACGATAAAGCCGTAACCTTTTGAGTTGTTAAACCACTTCACGGTACCTCTGGACATACATTTACTCTCAAAACTGACTTCCGGGGTTGCTGTTCTACCAAGTCTTTATAGTGTCCGCATGCGGGTCACCATAAACACCGGGTACCATATCTAACCACATTATTACGACATCGTCATCTATATGGTTATTTATGGCAACCTGAATATCTATTAGCTTTTCCTAATATATTAACGTTCATATAGGCACCCTTGTTGTCAGCGACAACGCACCAGGCCAGTGCGACAGAAAACGAGGAGGACAAAAACCGGAAAGTTTTACAAACCAGGGGCTATTTGAATACCGAGGCAAGCAGGGTCAAACCAATGACTAACAAGATAAAAAATGCCAGCCTGCGCATTCCGGTATCGGAAATGGGAGGAACGAATCGCTGACCCAGCCAGGTAAACCCGATAATCACCGGCGCGCCGACAACGCAGACCCACACAACCGAAGTGCTGACGTGCCCGGCCGGAACAATGACCAGCAGCCTGGCCAATGTGGAAATCGTAAACACCGCCAACAAGGTCATGCGAACCGTGCTGACAGCTATGGGTTCCCGGTAAAGATGGTAGACCGCGGGTGGCCCCCCGGTACTGAACAACCCGCCAAACAGACCCGAGGCCATGCCAAATAACACGGACTTGATCCCGGACGCCGGCTGCATACGCGGGTGCGGTTTTAACGTCAGTATCACCGCCCCGGTGACAATAAAACCACCCAGCAACAGGCGCAGCAACGCCTGTAACTCCTGGCTCAGGTAATGCAGTAACGATACACCGAGCAGCATGGCCGGAATCAGGCCAAGGCTCATTCGTCGCACCAGTGGCCAGTTGACATGATGATGCTCCCGGGCCAACGCCATCAGCGTATTCACCAGCGAACTGATAGTAACGATTGCGGCACTGGCCGCTACCGAATCCAGTTCGACCAGGGCCGCGATCCCCATAACAAACAGGCCCAGCGCGAAACCGGTTACCGTCTGCACATAGGCGCCAATCGCAAGCAGCAAGACATAAAAAACAACTGTAACCGGGTCCATACACTCCACCACCACCTGCCGAGGCGCGAGTGTACTGGAATAACACGATCAGCGGATACCATTTGCACAAATTTCGACGGGACTGGTTCAAAGTACGCACGAATCCCTGGCGACAGTCGATTGCCCGGGCAGTCAAGCCATGAGTATTATTCAAGAGCAACACCCCAAGACTGCCGAGGAGGCCGGGATGCAGGAGCAGATCACCATGAAAGGCAAATCCATTTCAGTGGAAATTACGCCCAAGGCGGAAAAAGCGTTGGCTCAGCGCAGCACGCCACTGCTCGTGGAAATGCAGCTGTATTTCAGTTGCCTGGTGGTAAAAAACGTGGCCTTCAGGGATGAGCAAACCGCAAAAAATCTGGCCAGAGTCTCGGAGCAATTATCCATCAGCTTCCGACCAATGATGCGGGCGGCTTGTGAAATCGGTTCGGGCAAGGAATTTTCCAGGACTGATATGGATATTCCGCGAGTAGAAAATTTTATTCCGAGGTGGCTTCGAATCGATCGCAAGTCCAACAAGTGGGTGGGCGAATTCGGCTACTGATACATTGCCCGATTTCACCAGGTAAACTCGCGAAACTGGCGCCATCCATCTCTCCGTTTAAGCGTCGATTGACCGGCATCAAAGACAAATCCGTCGGTTCGCGCTAGCCTGCTTGTTGCGGTAGGTGTTGCTTGAACCATACGCCGGACACCGCATCCGGCAGGAGGGTAATACCATGGCAACTCAAGTCCCTGTCAAAAAACAGGAAGGCAAAAGCGAACGGCTGCTGAACCCGGCAAACATGCTGGAAGAGATGGAGCGCTGGGCCGAAGAGCTGTTCCCCAGGAGATGGGGCCGGCCGCTTCCCGTCGAGACCGAGTTCTGGCGGTCCGCCATGCCCCAGGTAGACATCATCGAGCGTGATGATGAAATTGAAGTACACGCCGCTGTTGCAGGCTTTAACAAATCTGATCTGGAGATTTCTGCAACGGATGCCGTGCTCACCATTCGTGGAACCAGGAAATCCGAAAGCAAGGAAGACAAGGGCGACTACTTCCGTCGTGAAATTCGCGCTGAAAACTTTATGCGCTCAATAAGATTACCGGCACTGGTGGATGATGCCAAGGCCAAGGCAACGATCAAGGATGGCATGCTGGAAGTCGTACTGCCAAAGAAAGAAGTGGTAGAACGTCACAAGCTATCCATTGAAGAAGGCTAGTTTCACTCCCGCTCCGGTGTATCGCCCTGACGGGTGGTCGCCGGAGTTTTTATTCGACCAGGAACCCCGTCCCCGACTCCCCGCTGCGGGCTACTGCCCAGCGTGGCACATGCTGCCAGCCTTGGCGCAAGCGACGATCCAGCTGGCGATAATCCGGCTGCAATTCCGCCACCAGCGCCCAGAACTTACGGGAATGATTCATGTGACGTGTATGACATAACTCGTGAATCAACACGTATTCCGCCATATCCGCGGGTAAAAACATCAACGCGCGATTCAGGCTGATATCACCGGATGATGAACAACTGCCCCAGCGACTGCGCTGTCCGCGTATGCTGAGCCGTCCAAACTCGAGCCCGCTCCAGGCGGCCAACTCGTCCAGCTTGCTCCCAAGCCAGCTGCGCGCCTGCCCGGACAACCAGCGCTGCAACAACTCATGCAGGTTGGTACGGCTCGACAGGGTTACAACCAGGCCGCCATCCACAACCCGGACAGCACTACGACCGCCCTGCCGATAGCTCAGCTCATAGCTCTGCCCGGAGGCTGCCAGGTGCATGCCAGCAGGTACCGCGGCATCCAGCTCGGCTGGCCGGCTGGCTTGGTTTCGGGCCAGGGTCCGGGCAAGCCATTGGCGATGACCATTCATGAATCCCGGTATCAGTGACTGGTTAAACCCGCGGGGCACCACCACTTCCACCTCGCCCATAGGCGATACCTGGATACGGGCACGGCGGGCGCGCTTGCTTTCGCGGATACGGTAAGGGGGTATTTCGGCTGCAATTACGGACATGATCGGCATTGTGCCTGAGCCAGGCAGCTACGCACAGACCCCGGCATGGTATTCGATGCTCGAATTGACGGTGCAATTAAGGTATAACTGCCGCCTCGAAATAATATCTTGCCGTACGATATCCAGACCATGAAGTTCAAAACCGATGATCTCCGCATCCAGGGCATTACCGAAGTCGAGCCCCCGGAAGTGCTGAACGCCGAGTTCCCGGCAACCGAAGCCGCGAGCAAGACCATTCATGAAACCCGTCGCCAGGTTCACGATATCCTTTACGGAAGTGATGACCGGCTGGTGGTTATTATCGGTCCCTGCTCCATTCATGATGTGACCGCCGCGCGCGAATACGCCGCGAAACTGAAAAGCATTCGCGAGGAACTATCCCGCGACCTGCTGATTATCATGCGCGTGTACTTTGAAAAGCCGCGCACAACGGTTGGCTGGAAGGGTCTCATTAATGACCCGAACCTGGACGACAGCTACGAGATCAACAAGGGTCTGAAATTGGCACGCGGTCTGCTGGCCGACCTCAACGACATGGGCGTTCCGGCGGCAACCGAGTACCTGGACTTGATTACACCCCAATACCTGGCCGACCTGATCAGCTGGGGCGCCATTGGCGCACGCACGACCGAAAGCCAGGTGCATCGTGAGCTGGCATCCGGAGTATCGTCTCCGGTAGGTTTCAAAAACGGCACCGATGGCGTGCTGAAAATCGCCATCGACGCCATTTCCGCCGCCAGTCGTCCGCACACTTTCCTGTCCCTGACCAAGGCAGGTCGGTCGGCCATTTTCGCTACCGGCGGCAACGAAGACTGTCACATCATTCTTCGGGGCGGGAAAAAGCCCAACTACGACGCCGTCAGTGTCAACGAGGCGGCGGTCGAACTGGAGGCCGCCAACCTTGCCCCCAGGATCATGATTGACTTCTCTCACGCCAACAGCCAGAAGCAGCACCAGCGCCAGGTTGATGTGGGTCGTAATGTAGCGGCACAGATTGCTGCCGGCGACCGACGCATTATCGGCGCCATGATTGAAAGCCACCTGGTGGCCGGACGTCAGGAGGTGATCCCGGGACAGCCACTGGCCTACGGCCAAAGCATCACCGACGCCTGTATCGGCTGGGATGATTCAGAACAACTGCTGCGTGAACTGGCGGAAGCCGTCAACAAGCGGCGAGCGGCGGTTTCCGGCTGAACCGCACCTGGCCCACAACACCCGGGAACGTCATCCCTGTTTCAAAAACTCCCCGGTGAACCAGGACTATTCGATGGTCGCGCGCATCAACTGCTTGAGCGCATCCACGGTATCGCTGTCGTAGTCCTCGAAAACCAGCCCGATTCCCGCCTCGTCCACGTGCACAACCTTGGCCGGCATATGGTAATAGCTGGTCTCGCCATTTATCTCGGCCTTGAAATCCACGGCAACCGCCGCGTTCATTGCCGGCCTCGGCGCCTCGATCTCAATATAGGCGCCACCCACACTGATATTTACCATGACGCCACGCATGGGCTGATGCTTGCCGTCATGAATTACGACATCGACCTCGATCTCGCGGCGTTTGCTCCATCGATTTTTTTCATTATCAGGCGACGCCATAAACACCCCTCGCGTTGAAACTGGTTGTGAACAAACCGTTAATGCATGGCTTTACTCGAACCCGGGTCAACAGCGGTATCAATTTCTACCCGGTTTCGACCATTATGCTTGGCACGATACATGGCCCGATCTGCACGATCAATCAAATCGGCAATGGATTCGCCCGGACGATAAAGAGTCAAGCCTGCTGAAAACGTCGGTACCGCAATCCGTCCACCCTTGTGCTCCAGGATTTCGTCGACGATAACTTCAGCAGCCTTTTCCAGGGCACGCACTGCGCCGGTCTCGTCGGTACTTGGCAACAGAATGGAAAACTCCTCGCCGCCGTAGCGCGCAACCATGTCGTAATGACGAAAGATAGACAACGGCCTGGCAGCGTACCACTTGAGCACATCATCACCGGCGGAGTGCCCATACTCATCGTTTACATCCTTGAAGTTATCGAGATCAATCAATGCCAGCGCCAGCGGCGTACCGTAGCGTTGCGCCCTGCCAATCTCGTCTTCCAACCGACGCATAAATGCCCGGCGATTGGGCAGGCTGGTAAAATCATCGGTCAGGCTCAATAACCTGACCTTGTTCAGCTCATCGCGCAGGTTCTCGCTGCTCGACCTGATCAGGCTCATGTATTCCCAGGATCCGGCCAGTCTCGACTGAAGCACACGTTGACCATCAAGCAATTCCCGGGTACCGCCAATCAGTATCTGTTTCAGCTGCTCAAGCTCATCAACACTGTCGAGCGATTCCAGCGCTGCCAGCTCGGTCTGCAGCAATGCGCCGAACTCCTTGTTCTGGGCCATGGCTTCGCGCGCCTCATTTTCCAGCGCATCCTGTATACGCTCGATCTCGCTTCGCTTCTGATCAAGATGATGCCGGTAGGCCGTGTTCACGCGACGCTCCACGTTCGGCGTCGACTCATAGACTTTCACACCCGGCTGCGGTGGTAACCCGACTTCGGCACCGGAATCAACCGGCTTGGTCGGCACATCCATGCCTTTTTTCAATGACGCCAGCTGTGCCACCAGCTGTTCCGGGTCGGCGCACCCAGTCATGAGTTGCTGTAAACCTGTCGGGGATTTTGTATAGAGATCGCGGGCGCGGATCAGCCGGGCATTCATCTCCAGCAAGGCATCCGCGTTTGATTGATCCTGGCAGGATTCAAGAAGAAACGAAAACAACATGCCGTGCGCGCGGTCTGTCAGAACCCTGGCCTGCTGCCAGTCCTGCAATACGCGATGCAGCTGATCGTAGACACTGGCGCCCGCGGCCGTATGCTTTAACGATTCAAGCATCTCAGCCAGTTGCTGCCAGTGTGAGTCAGTCGATGTGGTGGTGTTATCTGTCAATGCATTTTCCCTGATCAAGATAATGAGACCCCACCTCGAACCCTGATCCATGCCTCGGTCCAGCATCAACTTTACCCGAGGCTGCTAACAAATAACAAACCCATTTTACGCGTCGCGACCAGGTTCGCGGGCCAGAAAAACTGCATACCCAAACAATCAATCGCTTACATTATTATTCTAGAAACAAGGTGAATACCCGTTTCTGATTAATACTGCACCCTGACACGATATCCGCCAAACTTGCGGATATTCAAAACCCCGGAATTGAGAATCAAATACTGTCCTTTGATACCCTGAAGTACACCCGAAACCTCGGCGGTCTTGTCAAAGTTATGCGCCTTGACCTTGTCCGGATAGGTTGTTACCGGGTAATTGAGTACAACTGGCTCCGGCAACAACGCGCTGACCGCTTCATCACCAAAACGGCTGCGAATACCTGATACCAGTCCATTGGCCAGGGCCAGGACGCGTTCACGTTCAGAAACCATATCGACCTGTTCCGGCTGACTCTTGAGCATGCGACGCCAGTCAGTCTTGTCATTCAGGTACTGTTTCAGCCCATCTTCCAATAAACCCGAATAATACCGCTGTGATACCTGGAAAAGCGGGATAGCCTGGACCGCGCCCTGGTCGATCCAGCGAGTGGGAATTTGTGACTGCCGGGTAATACCCACCTTTAGACCGGAAGAGTTAGCCAAGTAGACCACGTGCGGCTGCATACAATTATCTTCCGCCCATGCCGGTTCACGGCAGGTACCCTCGGCATGATGGCATTGTTCCGGCTTGATGATGCAACTGTCGCAACTGGCCAGGCTGCGGAAGCACGGGAAACAATGACCCTGGTTGAAGCTCTTGCCGGTTTTGCGACCACAGGAGACACAATGAATGTCGCCGGTAAATTGGAAACTGATTTCCCTGCCAATCAAGGCATTCATGTCGACAAGCTGATCGCCGACCGGCAGAACATAATTGACTGGCTCGGACAGTTCCGAGCGCATCTTTCTCAAATCACCTACAACTTCAGGCACTTCCAATCCTCCGGTTTGTTCAGGTGCAAGTGTACCAGCTCGAGGCCAAAAATCCTGTCAGCCAAATCCCCGCCCGGGCGCTATTGCCGATAGAGGCTGGAGCATGACTATCAAAGCTGTCTCGATCGGGCTGCCGGGCAGCTGCTTGCCTGGTCCATATACAGATTCTCGCTGAATTGAGGAACGCCTCACGATTGATGCAACAGCGCACAAGGCCGGATGCCCGCGGTGATCGTATCAGTCAGGCAGGGCCATCACAGTGAAACATTGATTGATCCTGCTCACCATATCCGCGTGCCGCATAACCGGTCATATCGTCATCAACGCTGCCGGGCACGATCAGAGCGATGCGCCGGATATTGTTTACGATACCTGCCCATATTGCCGGGATGACGTTGAAATACGACTGGTAATTGCAGTCACACTCTGTTATTGCGTAGACTATAATCTTACCGATCACACAGACGGAGTAGAAGAATGGCTGAAACCGTAGACGAACTGACCATAGAGTATACCGAGGATGGTCAGGTGGTAACCAAGGAGCTGGACAAAAAAGTGCTTACCAAGGGTGCGTGGTCAACCATCATGTATCGCTACCAGGACTGGAATCGCCAGAAACAGGAATACGGGCCGGACAAATACTCGATCCGCCGTTACCAGAAGCGCAATGGCCAGTACATGCAGAAATCCAAGTTCAATATTTCCAGTGCCGACCAGGCCAGGCAAATAATCGAGGCGCTGCAGGGCTGGATCGGGGAACCCGGCGACAAGGAATAACCCGATATACCCGGAGGTCAGCAGGCCCGCCTCCGGGCAACAGGCTTATACATTACCGAGTATGGACAACGGCGACCTGGACAACACCTTCCTGCCGGCAACATAACCAGAGATCATCATTGTCAAGGCACCGGCCACCGGGGCAATCAACCATACCTGCCACTTGAAGACATGATCAATATCGAACACCTGGCTGTACAGCATGTATAAAATTGCCTCGTTGGACAGGGCCGCGAGCGTACCTGCAGCCAGGCCCAGCAATGCCAGTTCTGCCAGCAAGCCGGAGCGTAATTGCCGACGACTGGCCCCCATTACCCGCATCAGCGCATTTTCACGCATACGCGAATCCATGGTTGCCTGAAGCGATGCAATCAGCACAATAATGCTGGCAACAAGAATAAATACCAGCATGTATTCGATAGCGCGGGTTACCTGCACAAGAATCTCGCGCACCTTGACCATGATGGACTCCAGTTCCAGCACCGATACTGCCGGGTACTCACGCGCCAGTTGTCGCAACAGGCTGCGCCTCTCCACGGGCATGTAAAAACTGGTCATCCAGGTTGCCGGTTGATCATCAATAATGCCGGGCGGAAACATCATGTAGAAATTCGGTTTGAAAGATTCCCATTGCACCTTGCGCAGGCTGAGCACTTCGACGTCAAATTGCTGGCCGGCGATGGAAAAGCGCAATTGATCACCGATGTTAATGCCCAGGCGCTTGGCCAGTTTTGATTCCACCGATACCCACGGCTTGCCGGTTTCATCACTGCGCCACCAGCGCCCTGCCGCCAGCTTGTTATCCTCACGCAGCGTTTCGGAATACGTCAGGTTCAGTTCCCGGTGCAGTGAATTGTCTGTCTGCGCTTCCTTGGATACCGCCGTGGTCACCGACTTGTTGTTGATGTGTGTCATTCGACCCCGGATCATGGGATACAGTTGCGTGGTGGCGATCCCGTGCGTTTCAAAAAACCGCGTTATCGCCTCGACCCGATCGGGCACGATGTTCACCAGGAAATAATTGGGCGCATCATCGGGCAATTGCGACTTCCAGGTATCAATCAGATCGGTGCGCACCATGGCGGTGTTGACCAGGGCAAGAAACACAATGGCAAACGCCAGCACCTGGCCGATGCTCAGGCGCATCTGCCTGAGCAACCGGTTAATACCGAACCGCCACGATGCACCGGCGAGATAGCGTGCACGTCCACTGATGCGCAATAACAACCAGGCAACAATACCCAGCAATGCCACCATTAACAGCGCACCAAGCAGGATGATTAACGCCAGCTTCAGGGTACCGGCCATGATCCACATCAATATCAATACACAGGCCAGTGCCAGGCCATAACCGGCCCAGGCCGATACCGGTGCCGGCAACAGATCACGGCGCAGTACGCGCAAGGGCGTGACCCGGCCAAGCACAATAAACGGCGGCAGCGCAAAACCGATGAGCACGGCAAGACCGGTCAACATGCCGGAGAATAATGGCACTGCTGAAATTGCCGGGATTTGTCCCGGAATGATTTCACTCAACACCGCGAACAGGCCTGCCTGGATGAATACACCGGCCAGCACACCCGCAGAAGAACCGATCAGTCCGGCGAACAGCGCCAGGCCGGCAAACACCATCAGCACCTGCTTGCGCCGGGCACCAAAACAACGCAGCAGCGCGGCGACATCATAATGACGCCGCGCATAACGACTGGCGGACATGGCAATGGCAACACCGGACAGCACAATCGCCATCAAGCCCATCAATGACAGAAACCGTTGCGCGCGCACCAGCGCATTGCCCAGGGCCGGTTGCCCTTCCTGCACATCAACCAATTGCTGCCCGGGCTCCATCGAACGCCGCATTTGTTCAGCCAGCGCGCGTACGGATTTTTCATTGCCGGCAAACAGGTACTGGTAGGTAACCCGGCTGCCGGGCTGCACTATACCGGTTGATGCCACGTCAGCACTGTTAATCAATACTCTTGGTGCAATGCCAAAAAAGTTTCCGCCCTGGCCCGGCTCAAAGGTAATCGTCCTGGTAATACGGAATTTCCTGTATCCCACATCAATGCTGTCACCCACCGACAACTGCAGAGCGACCAGCAGTCGCGGGTGCACCCATGTCTCGCCGGTTGATGGCACGCCATCAAGACTCGTTTCAGTGCCGTAGAGCTGATCGCTTCCCTTTAGTGCGCCGTACAGTGGATAGGTACCGGATACCGCCTTGATGCTGACCAATTGTGATTCATTACCATGGAAGATCACGGTAGGAAATGTCATGGCATCGGCGGCACGAATACCCGGCCTGGTATACGCGGTAACATCAGAAGGCTGCGCACCGGTCAACACCAGGTCGGCGCCCAGTACTTCGTTGGACTGCATGATCATGGCGCGGTACAGCCGGTCTGAGAACAGGTGCAACGAGGTACTGATACCGGTTGCCACCAGCAATGCCGCCATCAATACACGCATCTCTCCCGAGCGCCACTCGCGACGAAAGAAGCGCCAGGCAAACCCGGGCACATTCATTTGTTTGTTCCCTGGCGAAGCAACTGGCCGCCTTCAAGCTCAATGAAGCGATCGCATTGCCCGGCCAGCGCCGGATCGTGCGTTACCAGTACCAGCGTCGTGCCGACCTGCCGGTTCAACTCAAACAGCAATTCAATAATATGGTGACCGGTTGCGGTATCAAGATTGCCGGTAGGCTCATCGGCAAACAGTATCTGCGGATGCGAGGCAAACGCCCGGGCGATGGCCACGCGCTGTTGTTCACCGCCGGACAACTGGTTCGGGTAGTGATTCACGCGCGATGTCAGCCCGACTCGCTGCAACCATTGCGCCGCCTCGGCAGCCGGATCCGGGTTACCGGCCAGTTCCAGTGGCAACATCACATTTTCCATGGCTGTCAGGGAATCGATCAACTGGAACGACTGAAACACAAAACCAACGCGGTTACTGCGCAGCGCCGCACGCCCGTCTTCATCAAGCGCTGCCAATGACTGGCCATCCAGGCTGATATCACCCTCCGTCGCCAGATCCAGCCCGGCCAGCAAGCCAATCAACGTGGACTTGCCCGAGCCGGAGGCGCCGACAATGGCAACACTCTCGCCACCGGCAATCTCGAGGTCAATGCCCTTGAGTATTGTCAGTGCACCGGACGCCGTTTCCACTTGTTTGCCCAAACCCGAGGCCGTTATGATTGACTCACGATTCTGTTGTACAGTCATGGTATGCATTTACTCCGGAAAATACTGCTCTCGTTGTTCCTGGTTGCAATAATTGCCTTTTCAGGCGCCAATGGCAATGCCGCAACCGACGATAAGCGCATTGCCAAGGCGCGCACGGTATTGGTGGTCGGTGACAGCCTTAGCGCGGCATACGGAATTGACGCCAGGTCAGGCTGGGTATCGCTGCTGCAGAAACGCCTGGCATCCCTCGATACGAGATATACGGTAATCAACGCCAGTATCACTGGCGATACCACGGCGGGCGGTCGCAACCGCATGCCGAATTTGCTGAAGACATACAAACCGTCGATAGTGATCATTGAACTGGGGGCTAATGACGGACTTCGCGGCCTGCCGCTCGATCAAATGAAACAGAATATCGCGAAAATGATACGCATGGCGCAACAATCGGGTGTAAAGGTTGTGCTGGCCGGGGTGCGGATTCCGCCCAACTACGGACCGCAATATACACAAGGCTTTCGCCAGAATTTCGAATCACTGGCCAAGCAACACAAAACCGTTTTTATACCTTTCCTGCTCAAAGACGTGGCGGAAAATCCCCGGCTTATGCAGGACGACAACTACCATCCCAATGAGCAGGCTCAAGTTGTCATTCTTGAGAATGTCTGGGTGCAGCTGGAACAGCTGTTGTAAATCGAACATCAGGCCACGCTGTCGGCCAAGACCGCTTTACTGCATGACCTCAATTTCGGAACCCGTGTTATCAATCCGGCCCTCCCGGCAAGCGTGGGGGATAAAACTACTTGAGGCGCCTGACCATGGTGCGGGAAATATCGACAAAGCCGTTTTGTTCATAAAACGTAATCGCACCGGCGTTCCAGTTGGCAACATTCAAGGCCAGTTGATCGGCGGATTCGGATTTCGCCCAGCTTTCCACCCAGGCAAATAACTGCGTAGCCACGCCGGAACGGCGCTCGGTCGCACTGACAACAACGGAGTTGATACGACAAATACGCTTGGGCACCAGGAAACTGATGTGATGGTTGGTAATCAATATCGCGGATACAAAACCGATAACGGCATTGTCACGCAATGCCACAAACAACACACCATCTTCCGCTTCAATGGCCTGTTGCCACATGTCACGATCACGCGTCACATCATTTGCCGGAAGAAAATCCTGCGGTGCATGCTCATGATGCAGTGTGTTGATTTCGTCGGCTATACGACAAATGCCATCGAGATCGTCGATGGTCGCCGTGCGCACTGTGATCATGCCATCCCCATGACACTAACCTAAGGCTGGACCGTTTTCTTCGCCAACCAGTTATGCGAGAAGATTCTGCCAGTAGCCATGGCGGTGCCGAGAATAATAATGGCGCAGCCTGTCAGCATGCTCATGGTGACCTGCTCGCCAAGGAACAGGTTGCCCCAGATCATGCCGAACACCGGGATCAGGAATGTCACCGTCGCGGTCTTGGGCACGCCCCAGACAGACACAAGACGGTAGTACAAAATAAATGCAATGCCGGTGCAGGCAATGCCAAGCAAGGTAACGCTGATCCATGCCGCGTGACTGGCTTCGTGCGTCGGCCACATCCATAGAGCAAAGGGCAGCATGACGGTAGCTGCAGTGATCTGCGTACCGGCCGAGATAGGCAAGGGATCAACGTGCGATACATAGCGCTTGGCGTAATTGGCCGATACGCCATAAGAGAACGATGCAACAAGCGCGGCGGCAATAGCGATACCGGTTCCGCCCAGTGTCAGACCACCCTTGCCCCAGACCAGGACAATGACACCAATAAAACCAATGACCAGGCCCAGTACACCGGCATAGGTGAGTCGATCCTTGAGCCAGAAGAACGCGACCAGTGCCGCGAACATGGGCGTGGTGGCATTGATAATGGAGCCAAAGCCGGCGCTCAATACCAGCATGGCATAACCGAACAAGGCGAACGGGATGGCCGAGTTAAGCATGCCAACAACAAACAACGGTCGGATGTTGTTCCACATGGCTGCCTGCTTGCCCTTTACCATCAATAATCCGTAAAGAAACAGGCTGGCGATAATGACGCGCAATTCCAGCATGGCGATGGGGCCAAACTCCGGTGCGGCGATACGAATAAACAGGAACGACGCCCCCCACAGCGCTGCAAGCAGGAGGAAATCAACAACATTGCGCATAAGTTACTACTACCCGGCCGGAACGGCCCTAATCACGGAAATTCTGGAACTGTAATGGAATGCCCAGTCCTGCTTCTTTTAGCATGGCAATGGCAGTTTGCAAGTCGTCGCGCTTCTTTCCGGTTACGCGCACCTGGTCACCCTGGATTGCCGCCTGCACTTTCATTTTCTCGTCCTTGATTTTCTTGACGATTTTCCTGCCGATTTCCTTGTCGATACCCTGCTTGACGGTAATCTTCTGGTAGGCGCGCTTGCCGCGCTCCTCGGCCTCGCCGGCCTCGAAACACAGCAAATCAATACCGCGCTTGGAGGCCTTGTTGAAAAACACGTCCAGCATCTGCTGCAACTGGAATTCACTGCCGGACTCCATGGAGATCACGTTATCGGCGTATTCAAACTTTGAGTCCGATCCCTTGAAGTCGAAGCGATTACCCACTTCCCGGTTGGCCTGGTCAATGGCGTTATCCAGCTCGTGCATATCAATTTCGGATACCACGTCAAACGATGGCATAGTTGCATCCTCCTGCCTGAATACCTTTGATAGGGGTTCGCACACCCCGAATTGCTGCCTATACTATCAAAAGACGCCGCCCGCCATAAAAAGAATCCTTGTCACGAAGACACGCAAGCCCGTCACCAGGATTGATCGCGCACCGCCCTCAAGCTGCTGACCGCGGGCACGCTGGGCGGCCTTGGCATCAGCGGCATGATTCAGCAGGTTTTGGCCATGGGCAACCGCCCGATTCCCCAGGGCGTTGTTCGCGTTTCCGGCGCAGCCTGGATCAATGAACAACCGGCGCGGCCGGGCACCATGAAGCGCCTCGCTATATATATAAGAATAACCCTGACGGCCTGGTGACCAAGGCACCGATGATTAACCACACTGATGATGAATTGTCCATGCTGGAAGGGCTGGTGAATCGCCAGCCGCCGTTTGACGAGGCCAGCTACTGAGAGCGACTATCCGGTTCGACGCTCAGGCAGGCGGCATCAACAAAATGCGTCGGTAATCCCCGCCCGCCAGGGCATCGGCCTCGGCGGCGATACGGGCAAAGGCGTTGCTGTCACCGGCAAATACGCAGTCAACAATATCCGCATCAGTCGCGCCCTGATCACGCGCATCCAGCACCCGCAACGCCTGTTGCCATCGATCGCGGCTACCCGAGATGGTTGTTGCATCGAGCTTGCCAGCCTTTCTCAGCTTGCGCTGGCTTGCCACCAGGAAACGCTTGGCGTCTTCCAGCTGATCCTTGAGTGGCAACGATAAATCAAATGTCAGCGTCGCCGACAACTCGCTGTCCAGGTCCGGCCGGTCTTCGGCGGTGAGCACATCGACCGAGCCGGTGATCGCGCGCCAGGTCAGGCTGTCCGCCACATCAAGCGCATCGCGGCCCGGGTCCAGCGGAAACTTGAAGAAGCCCCACTTGGTGCCCATCCAGCATTCGATTAACAAGTCATCGCCACGCTTCTCGCAAATGGCCTGGCAACCGTGCAGCTCCGCCTCGGATCGCCACGCCCGGGCATCCTGTTTCCAACGCGCCATGTCACGATGCGGTGGCTTGCCATAGTCCGCCTCCAGTTGCAGCCACAGCGGTTCAAACCATTGCCAATCCTGCCGATACTCCGTATTGCGGCGCAGAAATTCCCACGCCCACTGGTCCGCGGACAACGTCCCGGTATATCGATAGGCTTGCGGATCTTGCCAGTGTTGTGTCATTGGCTGACCTTGTAGCGCGCGACCAGGTTGAGCTTGTCGCGACGCGTGAGTTGCTTGATCTGGTGTTCGCGACGCAGCGCCTGCGACCGGTCGTCACAGGCCTCGGCATACACCAGTATCACCGGCCGCCGCGCCTTGGTATATTTGGCGCCGCGCGGACTTTCGTTGTGCTCCTGCACGCGCTTGTCCACGTCACAGGCCACGCCGGTATACAGCGTATCGTCAGCACAGCGCACCATGTAGACCTGCCAGCGGGCGAGGCCAGCGTTATCAGCGTCAGTCACGGTGTTGCCTCGGGGCGGAAACCGGTGTTTCAGGGGAATCGTGCATGGCAAGCCAGGTTAAACCAGACCCTATATTCAAGAGCTCCCGGTGAATCTATCAGAATTTTCCATTATTAGCGCCTTTCTCCTGGGACTTGCCAGCACGCTGCATTGCGTTGGCATGTGTGGCGGCATTATCGGCGCGCTAAGCTTTGGCCTGCCGGAACACATCCGCAGCCATCGCTGGCGGGTCATGTCCTATGTCAGCGCCTACAACATCGGCCGCGTCACAAGTTACGGCGTTATCGGCGCACTCATGGGATTCTTCGGTGCTGAACTGTTCGCCAGCATCAGCCCGGATTACGGCCACCGCCTGCTCAGCTGGCTCGCCGCCATTATTATGCTGGGCATTGGCCTTTATCTCGCCGGCGCGTTCCCGTGGTTCGTCATGATTGAAAAACTCGGCGCACCGCTGTGGACGTGGCTGGAACCCGCAGGCAAGAAACTGTTGCCGGTGAAAACACCGGCACACGCCATGTTATTTGGCATGATCTGGGGCTGGCTGCCCTGCGGCATGGTCTACGCGGCACTGGCCTGGGCCACCGCCTCCGGCAGCGCCGTGGATGGCCTGCAACTCATGCTCGCCTTCGGCGTCGGCACCCTGCCCGCCACCCTGACAGCAGGCATCTTCGCCGGCTGGTTCACCGTGTTGGCACGCAAACGTATCCTACGAGTAGTTGCTGGAGTAACCATTATTGTCATGGCGGTGTGGTTGACCTGGTCCAATGAGTTCAGTGGAGTGCATGATCATAGTCAACATGATATGCAGGATCACAGCCAACACGAGCACTCAAGTCACAGCATCGCACCGAAAGATCACAGCGAGCATCGGCATATGCAACATTAAATTGTGGCGCAAGACGGCGATTTATTTGGTCCAATGCGGGTTGGGGCGCCACTACCTTGATGGGAAGGCATAAAAGAAACCGGACCGCCTATACTTTAATCACTCCGAGCCCTTTGGTTGTACGGGTACTTCCAAAACCCGACCCTCATAGGGTCGACAAAGCTGGCTATTTACTCATTACGCTCCAAGATATTTTCTTTATACGGGTGCCGTTACGATGGTATCTGGCCTTCCCGATATGTAAATATCTGATTACTTGTTAGTTATTCATTATCTCTGCCTTCTGCACAGAATCTACCTTTTCTTCTAATCACATGCGCTCATTTTCGTTGATTTTGATATTTTGTTGTGTAGTATTTGTGTTAGCGTTTAACACGATAACAACCACTTTACAGGAGGACTAACGTGAGCAGCGTAGGCAGATTTATATCATTAGCACTGGCATCATTATTTCTGGTTTTACTTATAGGTTGCGACAAGGATGGCATCAAAAGCCATGGTCCCGCAAAAACCGGTTTAGCCGCTATTTCTGACCTCAAGGTCAAGATACCCGAATGGGGAGATCCAAAGTCATGCCAAGAGCCCAAGCCTAACGACATCGGCTGCACCACAATTTGCAAACCATGCAAAACATGGATATGCAAAGATGGTAGTTGGGTAGCGGTTGATCTGGAGACCCCGGAGCAGATATGCAATCCTCCCAGCCCTCCCGGCGGTGGCGGAAGCGATCCATTTGCCTGTCCGCGCAGCCCAACCGGTTATTGCGCTGCTGAGTGCAGTATTTGTTACTAACCTAACAAACTAGTCAGACCGTCGGAGTGATTAGTAAATAATCACTCCGACGCCTTCAATGGCACTATCCTGTTACGGCGGCACAGGCTATTCTTAGAATTCCGGGGACAATATACCTGACTACGATCTAACCGTTACCTCAATTAAGTATGCTGTCCCCAAAGTTCCGCAAATTATCTTGCCCGGCCACTCTCATCATTCAGACGTCTTCTCATTCAAATGCAAGATATCGCCACGGCGCGAAAACTCCCCATTTATCAACAACGCGACCGGTTCACCGGTCGCTATAACCATTTTCATGTCCATTACCTTTCCCTTGACGGCATGAATGTGAAGATGGGGTTCCGAAGAACGCCCGGAATTGCCTATTTTCGCCAGTGGCCTGCCCGGCTCCACCGAGTCGCCCGTCTTTACCAATACTGAACCCTTTTTCAGGTGCGCCAATAACACGGTATTGCCGTGGCAATGCAGCAGAACGAAATTTCCCGCCGGGCTGTCATCGCGCAACTCGCCAATAGCACGATCTTCCTGGTTGTTCTCAGTCGCCAGCACCTTGCCGTCGCAGGGCGACAACACTGACTTGCCAAAACTGCTGAAGTCATTGAGCTCTGCGGGCAGCCACGTCCGGCCTCGCCTTCCATTTTCATCAAGCACAATAATATCAAGCGCATACCGTTGCGCCTTTACCCCGTTGTGATAATTTACGGCAACAGTCCCACCGCCATGGACCACCCATCCGTTTGACTCTACCGGGGCGGTCAGGCTTATCGACTCACCTCGCCATTTATACCCAGAGGCAATGACAATTGACAGATACCCGAAAATGCACAGCAGAACAATGTGTATCGCCATACTATACACGCTGTGATCACTAGATAGCGTTATCAGCTGTTCCCTTTTTGTGATGAAATTTCCAACCCATGCCAGGACAAACAGCGCTGAATAGAGCCATCGATAATGCACGCCAACTGCATCCCATCTTACTGAGTAGTAAACAACGTACGCCAAACAAACCGATGCCGCCATGGCCAACGCGAAGACAATTCCTGACCCACGATTGAGCGCGGCATATGCAACGGATATTGTGGGCAGTACTATAGCAATGGATATCATTACAATACCTATATTCAATTGGTTGCCAGCCTTACAACTCAACTAATGGGGACGGAGGGATTAAAAAATAGGCAGCATTCCGACTGCTTAATGTTTAATCCCTCCGCCCCCTTTTACTGCATATGCATTCTAACGTCTTGCGTAACTAGACAGAAAAAGTGGCGGTTGGTTGTGCCATAATGGAGCGATAGCGACTGACCCAACTAAGCGGCGCTTTTGATGGCCTGAGTTTACGCAATTGTTAGACACCTTTTAACTCGCTCAATTTTTTCTCTGCATTTCGTTCTGCCTCAGCTATATCAACGCCCTCGGATTGCATGAACTGATATAATAACTTTAGTAAATTATTTGTTAGCTCCATAGATTCTACTATTATTGAATCTATTCTAGATATTACATTGATTCTTAGTTCATCATTATATAAGTCTTCACTATTTTTTGTTCTGGAGTGATGGATCAACCAATTTCTTTCATCAATAAGTTTGTCAAATCTCTGTTCTAATTCTTTTGGGATAATTCCTTCGTCTTTGGCCCTGCCATAAAGAGAACCGAGAGTTCCTTTTCTTTCTTTTTCAAGTCTTTCATATGCTGCGTCTATATCAGAAGGATTTCTTTTATGTCTTTTCATAACTACAAAATTAACTAAAGCATGTTCTAAATATTGTAAATGCCAAACGGCTCCGCCTATTGCATTGTAAAATTCATTTAATTCCACTGAGTTAATTTGTCTTTGCATATTAGACTCCGAATGACCTTTCCCCCGTATTTAGCACCATGACAAGGTAGAGATTTCCAGTAATATTACCCTGCGGGAGATCTCAAAATGAAGAAGAAGCGATTTACAGAAGAACAGATTATCCGGGCACTGAAGGAGAACGAAGCCGGTGCCAAAGTGGCCGATATCTGCCGCCAGGCAGGTATTTGTGAAGCCACTTTCTACAACTGGAAGTCCAAATACGGTGGACTGGAAGTGAATGAAGCCAAGCGCCTGAAGGAGCTCGA